>NZ_CAMMHD010000001.1:0-283377 GCF_946496565.1 uncultured Barnesiella sp. | reverse complement strand
GGCGAGGCATTCATTTGCCGGTATTCCTGGATTCCGCATCAAGTGCGGAATGACGTGAAGGGTATTTCTGGATACCGCGTCGCACCGGGTCACCCCGCACTACGATGCGGGGTCCATTGGCGGGTATTTCCTGGATACCGCGTCGTAGCGCGGTATGACGTGGTGGGTATTCCTGGATTCCGCGTCGAGCACCGGGTCACCCCGCACAGCGATGCGGGGTCCAGTGTGTGGGTCACCCCGCACTACGATGCGGGGTCCAGAGAGGAAAGGCGAGGCATTCATTTGCCGGTATTCCTGGATTCCGCATCAAGTGCGGAATGACGGGAAGTACCGCGTCGTAGCGCGGTATGACCAGACCTCCGCATCAAGCGCGGTATGACGAGGTGACAGGGTCCAGTGCATGAGTGTGAAGAATAAAAAAACAGAGAACGATGCAAATTTACAAGGGTTTTGTCTATATCCTGGCCAGCAAACGAAACGGAACGCTCTATATCGGCGTAACCAACAACCTGGCCAGACGGGTGGCCGAGCACAAAGCCTCGATCGACGAGGGTTTTACCAGTAGGTATAACGTGAAAACCTTGGTCTATTACGAAGCCTTTCGGGATTTCTATTCGGCTATCTGCCGGGAAAAGCAACTCAAAGAGTGGAACCGGGCTTGGAAAATAGCCCTTATCGAACAGGAAAACCCGCAGTGGAGGGACTTGTCGGAGGAGATTGGTGTAACTCCCGAATATATTCAAGGCGTAATCGATGATTATCAATCGGGACTGTTCCGTTGAGGGGGCCCACTGGCGGGTATTTCCCCCTGCCCGTATTTTCTGGATACCGCGTCGCACCGGGTCACCCCGCACCCGATGCGGGGTCCAGTGGCGGGTATTTCCCCCTGCCCGTATTTTCTGGATACCGCGTCGTAGCGCGGTATGACGTGGCGGGTATTTCCTGGATACCGCGTCGTAGCGCGGTATGACGTGGAGCACCGCATCAAGTGCGGAATGACCGAGAGGGTATTTCCTGGATTCCGCATCACACCGGGTCACCCCGCACAGCGATGCGGGGTCCAGAGAGGAAAGGCGAGGCATTCATTTGCCAGTATTCCTGGATTCCGCATCAAGTGCGGAATGACCGGGAGGGTATTTCTGGATACCGCGTCGGGCACCGGGTCACCCCGCACCCGATGCGGGGTCCATTTGCCGGTATTCCTGGATACCGCGTCAAGTGCGGTATGATGAGACGGCGGGGTCCAGAAAAGTGCCTCTTGTGGGTATTGCCTTTGCCGGTATTTCTGGATACCGCGTCGTAGCGCGGTATGACGTGTGAGTGCGGAATGACGTAGAGCACCGCATCACAGCGCGGTATGACGTGGAGCTCCGCATCAAGTGCGGAATGACGTGTGAGTGCGGAATGACGAGGAACAGCGGTATGCCGTGAGACAGAACAACCCAGGCGAAGGGAAAGCCCTTCGCCTGGGTTGTTTTTGAGCCGGCCTGTCGTCCGGGAGCCCGGGAGGCCGGAGGGAGCCGTTTCACTCGGCCACTACCACCACCCGGCTGTTGGGCAGGTCGGGGATATAGATGTGACCGTCGGCCACGGAGATGTCGGCAGGGCCGACCAGCGGTTGTTCCAACTCGACCGATACCGGGGTAACCGTTCCGGTATTCAGGTCGATGCGGCTCAACCCGGCCGGAGCCCAGTTGGTGATGTAGAGGGCGGTGCTGTCGGCCGAGAAGGCGATGCCGTCGTATTGTCCCGGGGCATCGATGACCTTCTCCAGGGCGGGAGCGGCAACATCGGCCACGCGATAGATGGTGTGCTCGGGGCGGGTATTGCCGTCGGCGGGATAGGAGGCGATGTAGAGCGACTCTCCGTCGGCGAGCAGTCCGTTGGGACCGGGCACGGTGAGCCACTCGACGGGGGCACCGATATTGGCCATGTCGCTGATGTCGATCTTGAAAATCTGGTCGGCATTGGTTACCGAGGCGTAGAGGGTATCGCCTACGGCGGCCAGGTCGTTGACAAAGAGGCATCCCTCGGGCAACGAGAGGATGCGGGGCTGGGCCTCGCGCCGGGCCAGGTCATAGACCACGACTTTGTTTACATCGCACACGAAGAGATGGCCCTTGCCTACATACATGCCCTTGGGGGCCGAGAGGTTGCCGTCGGCGGGGATGAAGGTCGAGGTCTCACCATCCTTGTAGTGGAGGATGTAGCCCTTGCCCTCGGTATTGAGGGGGGTTGAGCTGCTCGGTGCCGAAGTTGGCGATGAGCAGGCCGCCGTCGTAGGGATAGGTGCTTTCGCAGAAGCGGACGCCTTCTTGAACGACTACGGGTGCCTGCGACACCGCCTTCTTTTGCGTGCAGGCCGAAGTGAGGAGGAGTATGGCCAAGCAGGCCATGGAAACTGTTTTTTTCATATTTGTATGATTCTTATGGTTTGGTATATCCAGGGTGACGGCGGGCGGAAGTGGTGGCGACGACGGCCGCAGGGGCTGCCGCAGCTGACCGGATTGCCCGACCGGGAGGAGCAGTCGACAGGTCTCTACCGAGCGAGGTGCTCTACAAATTTGGAACAAATCTAAGGCATTGCCGGATATTTGTCTATATTTGCAAAACAGATTTTTTCAATAACATCTATCGATAAAACCGATTAAGGAGATGGAACTGCGTCAACTGAACTACTTTAAGGCGGCTTGCGAACTGCGCAACTTTTCGGAGGCGGCGCGGATGCTGCATATCTCGCAGAGCACGCTGTCGCAACAGATAGGACAACTGGAGGAGGAGCTGGGTATCCTGCTCTTCGACCGCGTGGGCAAGCGGGTGCTGCCCACCGAGGCGGGTCTGGCCCTGCTGCCCTATGCCAGCAAGGCGATACAGGATGCCGAGGACGGGAAACAGATGATACGCGACCTGAAGGGCATCCGCACGGGAGAGTTGCACGTGGGGGTGACGCACAGCATGATTTCGCTGATGCTGCCGGCGCTGGAACGGTTTACGCGTGACTATCCGCACATCGGGCTGCGGGTGACGCAGGGGACCTCGGAGGAGCTGCTGCAACAGCTGGAGCGCCACGCGCTCGACTTTGTGCTGTCGTTCAAGCCGCGCGAGGTGTACAACGATTTTGAAACGATGCCTCTCTTTCTGTCGGAGCTCTACTTTGTGGTGCACCACTCGCACCGGCTGGCCTCGCTATCGTCGATAACGCTGAAACGGCTCTCGGCCACGCCCCTCATCCTGCCCGAACGGGGCTTTGCCACCCGCACGAAAATCGAGGAGCTGTGCCGCAAATACCGGCTGTCGCTGACCGTGGGCATAGAGATGAACGACGTGCACACCATTCTGCACCTGCTCAGGGGCGGAGAGTGGGGTACCATACTGACGCAGGCGGCGGTGGCCGACGAGCCCGACCTGGTGCGGGTGCCTATCTTGTGTGCCGAGCCGCTCACCTCGCCGGGCTACCTCTTCTGGCCGCAGGGGTGCTACCGCAAGCGGGCGGCAACGGCCTTTGCCGACTACCTGCTGGAGGTGATACGGGAGGGGAACTTCCGCCCGATTCCCGAGGGGTAAGGCACCTGCCCCCGCAAACACACAAACGGCCCCGGGAGCACGAGACTCCCGGGGCCGCTCTATCTCGAAGGGGCTGCCGCGCAAGGCGCGGCGCCCGACGGGTCGAAAGGGATTAGATGCCCAGCTCTTTCTTGATGGCCTCGATCTTGACATCGGCGGCAGCGTTGGCGGCGTCGTAGTCGGCATAGCTGTCCATCTTGATGCCGCGCACCTCGATGTAGAACTTGATCTTGGGCTCGGTACCCGAGGGACGGATGGAGACTTTGGAGCCGTCGGCGGTGAAGTATTGCAGCACGTTGGAGGTGACGGGCATGTCGAGTTTCGACTTTTCGCCGGTGACGGGGTTGAGGGCCTCGAGCGAGTCGTAGTCCTTGACGCATATGACCGGCGAACCGGCGAGCTCTTTCAAGGGGTTGGCGCGGAAGCTCTTCATCATGGCCACAATCTCCTCGGCACCCGATTTGCCCTTGCGAACGACCGAGATGCCTTTCTCTTTGGAGAAGCCGTATTTGATGTAGATGTCCTGCAACATCTGGTACATGGTCATGCCCTTGTCCTTGGCCCAGGCGGCAATTTCGGCCATGAGCGAGATGGACGATACGGAGTCTTTGTCGCGCACGAAATCCTCGGGGAGGAATCCGTAGCTCTCCTCACCGCCACCGATGTAGCGGGCCTTGCCCTCGTTCTCGCGGATAACCGAGGCAATCCACTTGAAGCCGGTGTAGCAGTCGTACATCTTGAAGCCGTTGCGCTCGGCAATGGTCTTGATGGTTTCGGTGGTGACGATGGTCTTGACGATGTACTCGTTGCCCTTGAGCAGCCCCAGCTCCTTGTTGCGGGTCATGAGGTAGTTGAGGAATATCATCACAATCTGGTTGCCGTTGATGAGGACAAACTCGCCCTTGTCGTTGCGGACGGCCATGCCGATGCGGTCGGCATCGGGGTCGGAGGCTACGACGAGCTCGGCATCGGTCTCAATGGCTTTCTTGATGGCCATGTCGAGGGCGGCGGGCTCTTCGGGGTTGGGCGACACGACGGTGGGGAAATCGCCGCTGACCACATCCTGCTCGGGCACGTGGATGATGTTGGTGAAGCCGAAGTTCTTCAGCGAGGCGGGCACGAGGCGCACGCCGGTGCCGTGGATAGGCGTGTAGACGATTTTCATGTCGTGGTGACGGGCAATGGCCTCGGGGCTGAGCGAGAGGGTCTTGATGCGGTCGAGGTAACGGCGGTCGATCTCCTCGCCGATAATCTCGATGAGAGCGGGGTTGCCCTGGAATTTCACATCCTTGACCGAGGTAATCTTGTTCACCTCGTCGATGGTGTTCTTGTCGTGGGGGGCAATCATCTGGGCGCCGTCGCTCCAGTAGGCCTTATAGCCGTTGTACTCCTTGGGGTTGTGCGAAGCGGTGAGGATGACACCACTCTGGCAGCCCAGCTCGCGGATGGCGAACGATACCTCGGGGGTGGGACGCAGGGCGTCGAAGAGGTATACCTTGATGCCGTTGGCCGAGAATACGTCGGCAGCCACCTCGGCAAAGCGGCGGCTGTTGTTGCGGCAGTCGTGACCGATGGCCACCTTGATCTGGGGCAGGTCGGCAAAGGCCTTCTTCAGGTAGTTGGAGAGTCCCTGGGTAGCGGCCCCCACGGTGTAGATGTTCATGCGGTTGGTGCCTGCACCCATGATACCGCGCAGACCGCCCGTACCGAACTCGAGATCCTTGTAGAAGGCCTCGATGAGGTCGGTCTTATCTTCGTTGTCGAGCATGGCCCGTACAGCGGCTTTCGTCTCTTCGTCGTAGCCTTCGCCCAGCCATACCTGAGCTTTGGCCTCTACTTGTTTCAATAATTCTTCGTTTCCCATATATTCAGAATTCAATAGTTAATTGTTTCGTCGATTTACAGTTGTTTATTTCGCTGTGACAAATTTAGTTATTTCCTCGAGACTGATGCAAAAATTAAGAAAAAGTTTCGTATCGTTTTCACCGTTCGAGGCAAGAACCGGGTTTAGAACTGCGGAGCCTTCTCGAGGAAACGGTCGCCGGTCTGGCGCACGATCTCTTCGTAATACTCCTGGGAGTAGCCGGGGAAGAGGGGCGAATCGGGCAGGCCGTAGCCGTTGTCCTTGAAGTGGCCGTTCTCTTCGCGCTTCACGTTGCCGTCGACAAATTTGACCATGAGGTATTCGCCCAGTTGCTTCCAGCGGGCGGTCGAAGCCTCGGCAGCCTCGCAGCTGTACTGGGTGAGGAAGGCCACGGCCTCGGCGGGCGAAGTGGCGTAGAGGTCGGCAGCAGCCTTGTCGATGGCAGCCTGGCGGGCGTTGAGCGAGCCCTCTATGGCGGTCTGCACCTTGCGGATGTCGCCGATCATGGGCTCGTAGCGGGCATAGGCCATGTTGGCTACCCAGTTGTGAACCCAGAAGGCCGAGGTCCAGGAGAAGTCGTACATCGAGCCGTTGCTGGGGCTGAAGCACTCGGGCACGCGGGTGATGCTGCAGTACATGGGCACATAGATGCAGGTGTTGGCATCGTCGACACCGAACCAGAGCACACCGCCCACGGCGTCGGGCAGCCAGTTGCGCATCTGGCCCACGAGGGTGAAGCCGGTCTGCTGCGTGGCGATGGCCCGCTCCATGCAGTAGGATTTATCCTCGACCTGGAACGACATGGGGCGGAAACGGTACGGCACCTTGAAGGGACCGGCACCCACATCCTGCGTCATGTCGAAGGGGGTACCCTCGAAGTGGTCGCGCATGGCATCCTTCATATCCTGCACGGTGAGTTTGCGCGAGGGCTTGATGTAGAGGGGGAAGGGGTTGTAGACCTCGCCGTTGATGTAGGGGAGGTACTGGTCCATGGTCGAGTCGTACTTGCGGAAGAAGGCCCACACGCGGGCATCGCAGGCCCGCAGGGCGCCGAAGTCGGCGGGGTAATAGGTCTGGGCAAAGCTGAAATCCTTGTTCAGGCCGTCGAAGTAGCCCATCTCGCGGGCAAAGGAGATGACATCGGGCGAGTAGAGGCAGTTCTCCTTGTCGTCGAGGGGAATCTTGTGAATGCGGGGATAGTTGGCGTGGCCGGCAATGCAGTCGTCGGGGATGCGGATAGCCACCCACACGGCACCGCGACGGTCGGGGCCCTTGCCGATGAGGTCCATCACCCACACCTCGTTGGGGTCGGCAATGGTGAAGGACTCGCCGCTGCTGCAGTAGCCGTATTTCTTGACAAGGCCGGTCATCACCTTGATGGCCTCGCGGGCGGTCTTGGCCCGCTCGAGACCGAGTTGGATGAGCGAACCGTAGTCGATGATGCCGGTGGTATCGACCAGCTCGGGACGTCCGCCCCAGGTCGATTCGACAATGGTGAGCTGATGCTCGTTCATGTTGCCCACCACGGCATAGGTGTGCTCTACCTGCTCGATTTCGCCCAGCGGTTTGTTGGTGTCCCACTCGACAATCTTGCGCATGGAGCCCTTGGGCCAGTCGGCAGCCGGCGACGAGGTGAGCGCCCCATACAGGGTATGGGAATCGGCCGAATAGGTTACCAACACACTCCCGTCGGCCGTAGCCTGCTTACCGGCTATCAAACTCGTACAGGCCCACGCCTGCGGCCAGGCGGCCACGGTCAAAAGAGATAAAATCGCTAATTTTTTCATATCTAATCGGTTATTGTTATTTACCAAACAAATGAGCCGGTGTATTCCCGCTCGTTGCCACACATGTCGGTAGCCCGTACCCGCAGGGTGTGCTTGCTACCCTTCTTCACCCGGTTGCTCTCGAGGCGATACGAGATGCGGCCGGTCTTGCCATCGAGTTCGAAGAGGACAAACTTGCCGTCGATTTCGCCGCGATAGCTCTTGAGGCCGCTGGCATTGTCGGCCACCTTGAGCACCACGGTGCCCCGCGAGCCCCAACGCTCGGGCGTCACGGGCTGGATGGTGGGTGCCACCGAGTCGACCGCTACGGCATAGGAGCCGAAGTTGCGGATTTTGGCCTTGTACCAGCCGTCGGCATACTCGCCCGCTACCGGGTAGACCCGGCTGCCCTTGATGCGCACCAGGTAGTATTGCCGCTTGTCGGCCAGCGGGTCGCGGGTGAGGCGTATCGAAATCTCGGCCGGACGGTGCAGCGAAATGTCGTCCGGGCCGATGATGTGAGTATCGGAGTAGTAGCGGTTCGACTCGAGCTTGCGCCGCGTAAAGTCGATGTTTTCGTACAATGCCCCGGCGGGGACGAAGATACCAAAATCGTCTTTCTTATACAAATTGTCGACGGCATACGAGAAATAGATGCCCGATTTCTGGGGCTCGACCGGCTCTTGCAGCCGCCCGACCAACGAGAAGTTCAACACCGATTGGTTGCCGTCGTAGTCGGTGAGCACATAGCGGCAGGGATAGACGCGCTCCTCATCGACGTGGAGAATGCCGTGATTGTCGACCTGCTTGTAGATGGAACGCAGGCGGTTGCCGGGTGCCACATAGGTGCGCATGATTTTCCCGTCCTCGGTGAAGCTGTTGATGTAGCGGGTCTCGTCGAACGAGTAGCGGTAGATATAGGTCGAGAAGAAGAGGCTGTCGTCGACATAGAGGTCGACCTGATGCACGCCGTATTTGTTGGCCGTGCCGGTCATGCGGTCGTAAGCCTCGATACCGAACGAGACATCGCCCCAGGCCGGAATGGGTTCGCCTATCGAGTAGGCCCCGGCACCGCTCTTGGTAGCCTTGCGCTCGAGCCGGCGGGACGAATTTTCCATCACCCCGGCATGCGTATAGACCACCACCCGACGCGCCTCGGGAGCCACGTCGTCGGTAATGTATTGCGAAAGCCACTCCTGCGGGTCCATGGGGTCCTGGGTAGCCGTGTCACGGATGTCGAGGTGCAGGTGAGGCCCGCCCGACGAACCGGCGTTACCGCTGTATCCGATCATATCGCCCTGCCCTACCGGGATTTCGCCCTCGGCAAATTCGCAGTCGATCGAGAAGCCCTCTTGCTCATATTGCAGACGACGCACAATCTCGTCGATAAAAGGGGCAAAACTCTTCAGGTGACCGTAGACGGTGGTCAACCCCGACGGGTGATTGATATAGACCGCACGGCCGAAGCCCCACGGCGAAACCACGACCCGCGACACATAGCCGCCATCCATCGCATAGACCGGCAGGCCGGTGCGACCCTGGGTTTTCAAGTCGATACCCGAATGGAAATGGTTGGGGCGCAACTCCCCGAAATTGGCACTCATCAACAAAGGTATTTTCAACGGCGCAATCATTTCGCCACGGCACACGGGGACAACGAGAGCCAGAACTACCCCCAGCCATATACCACGTAAACGCATATTATCCTTTCTTTTTCTACATCGTGTAAAACGGTAGCCTCTACCCGACCGTATCGAATCTGATGCGAGATCCCGAGGCTCGACCCCTTACATCCTTGCAAAGATAGTGAAAGGTGAGAGCAGAGACAAATGAAAACCAAGTTTTCAATTTGACTATGCCGAGCCGCATCCTATCTTCGTGTAACAAAGATAGTGAAAGGTGAGAGCAGAAAAAATAAGCTCGCTTGATTTTTTATGCCGAACCGAATCCTATTTTATGAAAAGATAGTGAAAGGTAAATACAAAAAGACTAACTTGTTTGAGATTTTTTTGCCATGCCGCAGTATTTCCATTCCCAAAGAAGGAACCTCCTTTGCCCGTTCTTTCTGCCAAATTCTGAGAAACACACCTTTCACAAACAAACATATCGGATAAAAACAATATATTTGCAAGAGAGCGTCATATGACTCAACCCATATTCAAACATCAACTGAAATACTCTTTTGAAAAAGACATGTCATGAGCAAAAAACTCCAGATACGTAACAGCACGGCCGAATTTCTCATATTTCAAATAGAAAACCAAGAAGACGGTATAGAAGTGATGTATAGAGACGAGACCCTTTGGCTGACCCAAGACGCCATTGCTCTACTGTTCGACAAAGGTCGCTCTACAATAACCGAGCATTTGCAGAATATCTTTCAAAGTGGTGAGTTACAAGAAGATTCAGTTTGTCGGAAATTCCGACGAACTGCCGCCGACGGAAAAGAGTACGCTACAAAGTATTATAATTTGGATGCCGTTATCTCGGTCGGTTACCGAGTCAATTCGATACGGGCAACGCAATTCCGTCAGTGGTGCACATATATTCTGCGTCAATTTGCCATACGAGGTTATGTCATTGACAAAAAACGTATGGAGAATGGCTCATTTCTCAATGAAGACTATTTTGAGCATCTGCTTGCCGAGATTCGTGAAATTCGATTGAGCGAGCGCCGCTTCTATCAAAAGCTGACCGATATTTACGCAACAAGTATCGACTATAACCGCAACGCTCCCACTACCCGTTTGTTTTTCCAAAAAGTACAAAACAAGATACACTATGCGGTTCACGGGCACACGGCTGCAGAGTTGATTGTAGAACGAGCCAATGCCGAAAAAGAACACATGGGCCTTACCTCTTGGGAAAACGCGCCTAATGGAAAAATCGTAAAAACCGATGTGGCGGTTGCTAAAAACTATTTGAAAGGAGACGAACTGGAGTCGATGGGAAGAATTGTTAACGCGTTTCTCGATTTGGCTGAAGACAGAGCCAAGCGTCGCATTCCCATGACAATGGAAGACTGGGCCATACGAATAGATAAATTTCTGGATAGTGACGACAGGCCCATATTGGCCGATGCCGGAACCGTATCGACCGAGCAAGCCAAATTATATGCCGAAACCGAATTTGAAAAATATCGCCTCATCCAGGATAAATTGTTTCAATCGGATTTTGACCGATGGAATGATAACCCGCTGATTGATTTCGACAACGACAAGGAGTGAATCGTCAAAGGTAACTCCCGCTTCAACCATCACCCCTAAACACAAAAAAGCAGCCCCACCTGAATATTCAGGCAGGGCTACACTATAACCAATCCTATCTCCTACCGGAGAAACACATTAGATTACAACATTACTTTTTCAGCTTTCTTGCTTACTCCGTCGGTGAGTACGAAGATGACGCAACGAGCACCCAGCTCCTGTTTGTCGACCGTGAGTTGACCGGCAGCCTCGGCAGTATAGAGCGTGCGGCCCAGCATGTCGACTACGGTGAGGGTGAAGCGACGGTCGGCGGTGTTGACAACCGTAACCTGGTCGCCATTGCGAGCGATTACGAAATCGGAAGCATCGGCAACAACCGACGAAATGGCCGATTCATCATCATCGAGACCTCCGTATTCATAGGCACCGATATCTCTTGTACCGGCAGCATACTTGCCACGAATATCGGTCGCGGGGATGAGTTCGGCATAGGAACCCGTAGCGTAACCGGCATTTACGGCGTCGCTGTTCTCGGCCGTCAAAGCCAGGTAAGGTACATAGTTGTCGGTCGAGAGTTCGGTAGCCAAAGCGACCATCGAGAGCGGATACGAGGCCAGCGTCTCCACGCGGTTGTTGTACAGGTCTTTCTTGTCGTTGAAGCACTCGTCGTCGATGAATTCGTTGACACCACGCTCGGCACCTACAATGATATTGTTGTAGCCGATGATGGGCGAACGGAGGTCGGCAACCGAATAACCCTCGGCACCAAAGATACCCGAAGCGTTGGCAAATACGAGGTTGTTGATGAAGATAACTTCGCCGCCCTTTTCGCCGTAGATGTCGCCTACACGCAGAGCACCGTCGTTACCGTAGAAGGTGTTGTTTATAATTTTGACGGGGATTTCGCTGTTGTCCGATACATCGATGGCAGCCTGGTTGGCCAGGTCGGAGGTGTTCTCGAGGAAGGTACAGTTGACAATCTTCACCTCTTTCATGTTGGAGTATCCGGCACCGGCATCTTTCGTCGAGATAGCCGTACCCACACCGTTCAGGTCGTTGCGGTAGAAGGTACAGTTCTCTACCAGCAGCGTACCGGCCTCGCCATTGTTCACACCGGCTTGTACGATGGCAGCACCCGTACCGTAACCGCTGTTCACGTAGTTGCCGTCGAAATAGGAGTTGCGAACCGTTACACTCACACCACGAGAAGCAATACCCGAGCCCCCCGAGCCCGACTCGTTGTCGATGAAGGTACAGCTATCGACTACCAGCGTGTTACCGGCAAAGAATACACCACCGCCGGGGTTATACTCGATCTGGCGACCGTTGAGGAAGGTGATGCCCTTCAGCGACAGGTCGCAACCACCGACAGCACGCAAGATGCGGGCACCTTCGCCACCATCCTTACCGGCTTTCTCGGCGGCGCGCAGCGTGGTGTTGTCGCCGATAATCGAAACAATCTTGTTGTTACCCAAATCCAACTGACCACCTGTATCGAATACAGTATTGGCCTCGAGGTAGATAATCGTCTCCTCGTTCTCTTGTACACTACCTATTGCTTTGCTTACGGTTTTGAAAGCGGTGTCCCAAGACAATCCATTGTAGCTGTCGCTACCCGTACTGGCTTTCACATAAATTTCTGTGGCAGCAAAGGAGTTTGCTCCGAGAGAACCTGCCAACAGAGCTACTAATAAGAACTTCTTTTTCATAAAATATTGATATTAAGTTTATAAGATTACTTTTTTCGTGATTTGTGTCGTACCGTCGGTGGCTACGACCAGCAGAACGCCGTGGGCGAGAGAAGCCCGGGCTACCACGGCCGATTGCGGTACCGACAGGGTGCCTACCCGACGGCCGTCGATTTGGAAAAGATTTACCTCGAATGCGGTATCGGTATGATTCTCGACTACCAGTTCGCCCGAACGTACATAGACTCTGAAGTCGGGGGCGGCATCGACCGAGGCAACAGCCGTAGGCACATCTTCGGTCACATATTCATAGGCACCGATGTCGACACCCTCGTCGTCGCGGGCATTGCCCAGCACATCGACCCCGGGGACGATATTTGCATCGCCCACCAGATATTCGGCCGTACCGGCATCGATGAGCAGACTCTCTTCGGTCGTAGCCAGATAGGGTACGAAGTTATCGGTCGAAAGCGTATCGGCGAATCCCACCTCACCTATCAACGTAGTGAGGCTGTCGATGTCGGCAATGAAGGGATCGCCCACATTCGACTCGCGCGCCGTGAGCAGCACGTTGCCATCGACCTCGTTGGCCAGTTCGGTTACATAGGCGTGAGGCTCGAGCACGGCGGCGTAGTTGTTGCGGCACACGATGGTACGTCCCGTAGCAGCCGGCGAAATGACGGCACTGCGCAAACCGACCACGGCGTTGTTGACGAAGTAGAGGGTATTGTTGCCGGTCTCGCCCACGTTGACGGCAGAGGTTCTTTTGTAGACCTTCTTCATCAGGGTCTGGTCGCCCTCCTCACCCTCGGCATCGTCTCTCAAATCGAAGTAGAAGGTGTTGTTCACCACCTCGGCCGTATTGGAAGATCCATTGAACAGGATATTGGGAACAGAGCCTACGGGAACACCCAGCGTAGTGTTGTTGTAGAAAGTGTTGTTGACCAGGCGGGCCTGCACGTTCGAGTTGTTGACGATACCCACGGCGTTGGCTCCCGAATTGGAGTTAATCACGTTGCCCTGGAAGATAGAGTTTTCGAGAGTGAAAACCCCATCTTTACCCTGGAAATGGATAGAGGTACCACTCATGGAGTCTCTGTATCCTTCGGTCTCGTTGTTCTTGAACACGCAGTTGGTAATGGTCACGCTCATGGCATTCGTACCGGTAGCGATGGCGGCACCGCCGTCGGCTCCCGATGTCAGCGAACAGTTTTCAAAGGCACAGCTGTCGACTACCAGTTCGGAGGCACTGCCGGCATTGCCGGCAAAGTAGAGCACACCGCCCATGCTGGTGTAGTCTTTGACTCCGGTGAAGGTGATGCCCTTCAAGACCAGACGGGCAGCCTCGGTGCGCAAGATACGCTGAGCGGTACCGGCATTGATGGTGGAGCTGTCGCCGATGATTGTCAAATCGACCCGGTTCGTGCCGGTGGTCATGTTACTCTCTTTAAACTCGTGACCCGGTTTCAGGTAGATGGTTACCGGCTCGTCGGCCGTTACGTTGTTGATGGCCGAAGCCACTTTGGTATAGACGGCATCGACCGTCATACCGTCGGGTGCGTTTCCATCGGGATCGACATAGTAGACCTTGTCGGCTCTCCCGGGGAAGCTACACATAGCCGCCATCAGGACGGTACAGACAAGTGTAGTTGTTTTTTTCATGATTTTAGTCTTATTGGTTTTATCCGTTTTATCTTTATGTTACTGGTATACTCGTACATAGTCTATCACATACTCACGCGGCAATGCCTCTATGTCGATACCCTCGCGGCCTCCCCAGCCACCACCGAAGGCGAAGTTGAGCAACAGATAGAAATCCTTGTTGAAAGGCCAGTTGCTGTCGGAGTAAACCCGCGACCGTACTACGGTGAACTGGAGCTCGTCGTCGATATACCACATGAGCCGGTCGGGATGCCATTCGAAGGCATAGACGTGCCAATCTTCGGGATTCTCGATAGGTGCGCTCGAGGCGTAACGGTTGGGTTGGTTGTTGCCATTGAGTTCGGTCGAGTGAACCGTGAAATAGATGTTTCCGGGATCGTAGCCTACATGCTCGATAATATCGATTTCGCCACAGGCAGGCCAGTCGCTACGGTCTTGCGGGAACATCCAGATGGCAGGCCAGGAACCCAGACACACGGGCAGTTTGGCACGTACCTCTACCCGACCGTAGGTGAAGGCAAACTTGCCTTTGGTCACGACACTGGCCGAAGTGATGGGGATAATCGTATCGGCCCGATAGCCGTGCGAACCGCCAGCGCTCCAGGGTTTCTCATAGAGCGCATTCTCGATGAGGGCGCTGTCGTTGCGGCAGACGATGTGCAGATAGCCGTCGGCCATGTAGCAGTTCTCCTCGCGGGCTACCGTATAATACTGTTCCTCGCCGTTGCGGGTGTAACCCTCTTCATAGCCCCACTTGCTGTCGTCGGGCAGACCGGTACCCTCGAACTCGTCGGAGAATACCAGCTTGGTATAGCGTTGGGGAATTTTCACCGACTTCAGGTTACCCTCGTTGTCGCACTCGAGACTCCATTGCGTACCGTCGTCCGACTTGAGCAGCAAAGCCTTCTCGGCCGACAGGGCATAGGGCACCGTACCCAACTCTTGCGTAGTGGTAAATACCCGTTCTCCCGTGCCGGGCAATTCCAGTTCGGTTTCAATCGAAACCTTTCCCCACCAGTCGACGGCTTCGAACGAGCCTTCGAGCGGAGTACCCGCACCTACTTGCAGGCTCACCTGTCCATTGGCATCGCTCACGGTCGAATGAGTCTCGCTATACAACAACTGAGGTTCGGCATCGGACCGTGTCGACAAGGTACGCTGAATATAGAAACGCACCGTCACCTCCTGGTTGGGCATGGGGTTACCTTGCTCGTCGCGCACTATGGTCTGATAGGGTATCCCCTTTATGGTTTGGGCACATACGTCAATTGCCGAAAGCAAACATACGGCCCATATGGCTAAAATAAATCTTTTCATCGTCACACCTATTTTTTAATAATCTTGACAGAACGGCGTCCTGTCTCATTTTCCATTTTCAACAGATACTCTCCGGCTTTCCGGTCGGCGAACCCGATTACGGCCTGCTGTCCATCGAGCATACGGCCCGAGTCGAGCATGCGGCCCTGCAAATCGTAGAGCTGCCAGGTGGTAACCCCCGAGCCCGAAACCGTGAGATACAGCACATCGGCTACGGGATTGGGGCCTGCGGTAAAGGTGAGGTTATCGCCCTTTATGCTCAAGATACCCGAGGTCGAGAACTCGATCGGTTGATTGAACCCTTGCGAGAAACGAACGACATTGGAGCGCAACACCGACTCGGTGAAGACCTCGCCCAACGTCCAGGTGAGGGTCTCGGTCGTGCAGCCTGATGTCGACAAAACCGATTGAGCCACGGCCTGCCCGCTCAATACCGACGCTACCGATAATAATAGTATAGCTTTCTTCATCATCGTCTCATCTGTTTTATTGGTTTACGGCTTCGGTCGAGATTGTACCGTCGTTGGCCACCTTGATGCGCCACATTTTACCATCGGGCGATTTTATGTGTACGTTGTCGGCCACTTCGGCACACTTGGCATAGGGCACACTGAGCAGTTGCTGAGTACCCAGGCTCACATAGCCGGTACCCCGGTTGACTTGTGTCTCGAAGAAGTAGGCGTCGGCACTCCAGTCAATATCGTAGAGTACGTTGACACGCGACGTGTTGGTGCCCTCTCCTACCTTGAGGGTGATGATACCCGAGGCATTGGTCGAGGTGGTATGCTCCTCTTCGTACACTACCGTACCGTCGGCCGAGCCTTGATGAATGCGCACCTTCAACTCGAGGGGCTTGTTGGAAGCGATGCTGCCGTCGTCGTTGCGCATCACGGCCTGATATTGAAACGAACCCGGAACCTGGGCTGCGGCTCCTAAGATTCCAAAGAATGCCGTCAAAATGGAAATGAATCTCTTTCTCATAAATCTCTTTCTATTTTTTATTTTACGTTTTACAAATAATTGTCTGTATCCTGTCCTTGTCTTGTGACATCACAAATGTAGATTGAATCGGGACGAAAGGCTTTACTGCGAGTATGTGATTGTTTGAAGTTTTGCATTCGCTATTGAAAAATTGTAGCAAAAACTTTGAAATATGTTGCAGAGCGGCCCGAGCGGCCCCGGAGAAGCCTTTTTGTGACTATTTTCTTGCATTTTTCCGAAAGGAAAACCGGGAGCGTTCTGCTCGCATCATAACCTCTGCCGAAGGCGCTATTTCGCAGGTAGGCCCCCCGAACTGCAATCTTGCAAGGGGGCAAACACAACCCCTCCTACCTCCCGGCCGAAACAGAAATTCCGATTGATTCAGGTGCCTCACTTCGGGAGGCACAACCTGCCGGGAGGCAGTAAGAGGATGGCTCGCGATGTATGATGATTGAAAACCTATTGATAAACCTTCACGTAGTCGATTACATACTCCTGAGGCAGCCCCTCGAGGTTCACCCCCTGGCTACCGCCCCAGCCTCCGCCGAAAGCGAAATTGAGTATCAGGTAGAAAGGTTGGTCAAACGGCCAGGCTTCCCAGCCCTCTTCGTCCTTGACCACCGAGTAGGTCTCGACCCCGTCGAGATACCAGGTGAGTTTGTCGGCCCGCCATTCGAAGCCATACACGTGAAAATCGGTGGCTACCGTGGGGCAGTCGACCGTAAAGCGTTTCTGGTTGTTCTTGGTGTGGTTGTACTTCTCGGTGTGTATGGCATAGTGCACCTTGGGCAGGTCGTAGCCCACGTTTTCCATAATGTCTATTTCGCCGCTCCGGGGCCATTTGCCATAGGTGTCTCGAGCCGGCCTCATCCAGATGGCGGGCCAGGAGCCCCGGCAATCGGGCAATTTGGCCCGTACCTCTACCCGACCGTATTTCCACTCACCCAATCCGCGGGTGGTAATGCTGGCCGAAGTAACGGGGGCCACACTGTCGCAGCGGGTCGTATCGACTGGTGTCGCCCAGGCCTTGCCGAACAATCCCTGCTCGATGCGGGCACTGTCGTTGCGGCAGACTATGTGCAGACAGCCATCTTTCTGATAACAGTTTTCGGGCCGCGCTACCGTATAATACTGCAACTCGCCGTTGCGCACATACCCCTCTTCGTAATTCCATCGGGTAGAATCGGGCAACCCCTCACCGTCGAAATGGTCTTCAAATACCAGTTTGCTTGTCGGGCTGCATGCCGCCAACAGCCACAGCGGCAACCCGACCCAAATCCATTGCACTCTTTTCATGATTTCAAATTCTATTTGCGTTAACAGTGCAAAGATAGGCACGGGGCGGGGCTCGGCTCTTTCATATATGTAGCGCAGATTTCAGTTTATGTAGCAGAAGTGCCGTCTACACGCACTTTCGGGGACACAGCCCCGGGAGGTTCTGCAAAGATTCTGCAATCAGTCGGCCGACGGTTTCGGCTCGTCGGTGGCTTCGGAGTCGGTCTCCTCCTCAGACCGGGCGGCTCCAGCATGGTTCAGCTCGACATAGCGGCTGGGCGACATGCCGTAGAAGTCGCGGAAGCTGTTGGAGAAGTGCGAAAGCGACGAGAAGCCGGCCTCGTAGGTGACCTCGGAGATGGAGAGGTTTTTCGTCACCAGCAACATGGCGGCATAGCGCAGACGGGTGGTCTTGAGGTAGTCGCTCGGGTTCTGGTTGGTCAGTTGCTTGAGCTTGCGCTGGAGTTGCGAACGGCTCACCCCGATTTGGCGGCTGATGGTCTCGACCGAGAGGTTGGGGTCGGAAATCTGCTCTTTGACAATCTGTTCCAGCTTCTCGAGCAGTTTCTCGTCGCCCGACTTTATCTTGATGTCTTCCTTGCGCAACTCGTGTTTCCCCTCGTATTTTTCGCGAATGGTGCGACGCAACTCGATGAGCTTGCGCACCCGGGTACGCAGGTGCTCTACGTTGAAGGGCTTGGGTATGTACGAGTCGGCCCCCACCTCGAGCCCCTCGATGCGCTGCTCGATAGCAGTCTTTGCCGTGAGCATGATGACGGGGATATGGCAGGTTTTGTCGTTGGTTTTGATTTTCTTGCACAACTCGATGCCATCCATCTCGGGCATCATTACATCGGTAATCACACAATCGGGCATCTCGCTGATGACGAGTTCCAACCCCTGCACTCCGTCTTCGGCCTCGATGACCCGATAGTCGCCAAGCACCTCTTTCAGATACTTGCGTATATCCTTGTCGTCTTCGGCCACCAGCAGTTTGTACCGGGATGTGCTCGTCGAGCCCTGCGACTGTTCCTCGGGCGTATCTTCGACGAAGTCTTGCAACGCGGGCTGCACCAGTGTGGCCAGGCTGTTTTCGGAGCCCTCGGCCTGCATCTCCTCTTTCTTCAAATAGCTGTTGTCGAGGGGCAACGTGATGACAAACGCAGCCCCGCCAAAGGGAGAATCGTCGACATAGATGCGGCCGTGGTGTATCTCCATGAGGCTGCGCGAGAGGTGCAACCCGATACCCGTGCCCACCTTGTTGCGGTTGGCACTCGTGGGCACCTGGTAGAAGCGATTGAATATCAGCTCGCGCTGTTCGGGCGGAATACCCTCGCCCGAGTCGGCGATACAGATTCTCAACTGGTCGCCGTCGCGCCCTATCGTGATGTCGATGCGGCCGCCCTCGGGGGTATATTTGAAAGCGTTGGAGAGCACGTTGAATACCACTTTGTCGAGCTTCTCCTGATCAATCCACACCTTGGGCAACCCCGGCTCGACCTGCAACGAGAAGCGAATTTTCTTCTCCTCGGCAATGTTGTCGAACGACGAGGATATCTCGCGGAAGAAGTGCTCCACATCGGTAGGCGCAGCCAGCAGCCTCACCTGACCACGGTCGAGTTTTCGCATCTCCATCACCTGGTTGATAAGGCGCAGGATGCGTTGCCCGTTCTGGTTGATGAGCTTATAGACATTGCGCAGCGACCCCTCGGGCGTATCCTTGATCAGGGTCTCTATGGGCGAGAGTATCAGGGTCAACGGGGTTCTGATTTCGTGCGATATGTCGGTGAGGAACTGGAGTTTCGATTGCATGATGAGGTTGTCGTTCTCCTTCTGAATGGTCTCTTTCTTGCGACGTACCCGGCGCTCCATCATGTAGAAGAAGAGGAAGAGTGCGGCCAGCACACAGAGGATGTAGAAGGTCTTGGCCCACCACGTGAGCCAGAAGGGTGGTGTGATGACAATGGGCAAACTGCGTTCGACTGGTTTCGTCCCGGGCAGGAAGGCCCGCACCATAAAGGTGTAGGAACCATGGTTCAGATTGGTGTAGGTAGCCAGCCGACTGCCTGCGGGCAGGGTGCGCCACTCGGTATCGAAGTTCTTCATCTTCACCTGGTAAATCACCTTTTCGGGCGAATTGTATTCGAGTGCGGCAAACTCGATGGAGAAGCTGCGAATATCGTGTCCGATCTTGATACGGTCGGTCGCGTTGATGTTGTGCTTCAGCACGGCATCGTCGGTATCGCCCACCTCGATTTTTTCGTTATAGAAATAGAGGTCGGTAAACATGAGGTTGGTGAGCTCGTGCCCGGCATGCGGCACAAAGGGATAGAAGGCCGTGAGCCCGTCGATGCCGCCAAAAAAGAGCTCGCCCGTCTTGGAGCCGAAATGGGCTCCGCGTCTGAACTCGTTGTTCTGCAAGCCGTCGGAGGTGTAGTAGTTGGAGAATCGCTTTTGCTTCACATCGTAGAACGAGAGGCCCAGCGAGGTGCTGATCCACAGATTGCCGTTCCCGTCGATTTCGATGCCGGCAATAGAGGCGTTGGCCAGCCCGTCGGCCTCGGTATAGAGCAGCATGGTGTCGCGCTTCAGGTCGATGTAGTGCAGCCCGCCTTTGGTCCCCACCCAGATATTGCCGGCCTTGTCCTGAGCTACGGCGTAGATGTTGTTGTTTTTGAGTTTGCCGTTCTCGACATTGTAGTCGTGAAACTGCCCGGTCTTCTGGTCGAAGCAACTGATGCCGGCACTACTGGTACCTATCCATACCTGCTTGTCGCGCCCGAAGAGTATGGTATGCACCGAGTTACTGGGTATCTGGTTGCCGCTGTACATCATATCGTAGGTGTAGCTCGTAATCTTACCGGTGTCGTGGTTGTAGAGGCAAAGGCCGTTTTCGTTGGTACCAATCCACAGAGTGCCGTCGGCATTCTCTTCGATGGTGTAAATATCCTTCACCGCCTTGCCGCCGGCGTGCAGTTTCACGCTGCGGAAGCTGTCGGAGCCCTCGTCGTAGAGATAGAGCCCGTGCAGATAGGTACCCAGCCAGATGCGTTTCTTGCTGTCCTCGAAAATGGCCAGTACCACACTGGCCGGCAATTGGGCGGTGCTGTAATGGCGGTCGACCTTGCGGTTGGCATTCAGGCGGTAGATGCCGTCGCCGTCGGTACCTATCCACACGCGGCGGGCGCTGTCCTCGAGAATGCTCAGCACACACTCGGTACCGATATTCAACTCGGGGTGAAAGAAGTTCAGGCCCCAGTTGTGGAAGATGCGCTCCTGTTGGGGAATCATCATGATACCCTTCTGGTAGAGCACGAGCCACAGGTTGCCCAGCCGGTCTTCGAGGATACCGTGCACCTTGGCGTGGTGCATGTCTACGCTGTTCAAATCGGAGTCGTAGGTGCTGATTGCCCCGGTCTTGTAATCGAAATTCTTAAGCCCGTTCCCGTCGGTACCAATCCAGATATTGTTATGGAGCCCCTTCTTCAAGGTGAAAGCCCCCTCGACCGAGGGGATGTAGTTGCGGATAAACTTCTTGGAGTTGTAGTCGAACAGGTCGATACCGCCGTCGATCATACCGATGAGCATGTTGCCGTCGGGGAGCTCGACAAACGAGAATACCTTGTTGCTCGACAACGAATTCTCGTCGTCGGGGTCGTGTGCATAATTGACAATGGTGTGGTTTTCCATGTTCAGCACACTGATACCGTTGTCTTGCGAACCGATCCAGATATTGCCGAAACGGTCTTCGTATATCGTATTGATTTTATCGGAGCAGATGTTGCTGTTGGTAGGCAGGTAGTAGACGGGACGATGGTCGTCGCCCTTGAGACAGATGGCACCGGCCCGGCTGGTCGAGAGCCAGATGTTGCCCCGGCTGTCCTCGATGATGCAGCTGATGTAGCTGAAATCGGTAATGTAGGGGTAGGAAAAACGGATGGTCGTGAAGCGGTCGGTCGTCCGGTCGAGCAGTTGCAGGCCGCCGGTGGTTCCCACCCACAGATTGCCTTTGGTATCGTCGTAGACCGTCAGCACCGAATTGTTGTCGAGCGAGGTCTCATCGTCGAGTATGTGGTAGTAGGTCTTGAACTTCAACCCGTCGAAACTGTTCAACCCGTTGTCGGTACAAATCCAAATAAGACCGGCCCTATCCTGATAGATACTGTTTACATGACTGTTGGAGAGTCCCTCCTGCAAACCATAAAACTTATCGGTATTCGCCAAGAGTGGAAAAACAGAGAGCCAGAGCAAATTAAGTAATATGTGTAGTGTTTTCGTGTGCATCATCGTCCAGTGAAACGAAATCTTCTTGAATTAGGGCTTTTGCTTTTACTCTACAAATGTAGTGCTTTTTCTTGAATTATATCGGCCCGGTAAAACTGGCTACATATCTTTAACTCTTTGCTACATTTTTACAACATAGCCTCACCATACGAAAATACTAATACTTATATATGCAAGCCCTCGAAAGAACTACGAAGTAATTTTGACATACAAAATTTCCGTACTTGACACAAGGCAAAAAACATAGAATAACACACAACAATCTAATCATGGAAAAAGAAAACTTTACCAAAAAACAAACAAGAGGGAGGATCAAGGATATCCTCGTATTCTTGCTGCTTTTTATGGCGTGCGGCGGTTCCGTATTTGCCCAGTCGACAAAAATTTCGGGTATTGTCGTTTCGGCCGGCGAACCGCTGATCGGAGCCAGCATTGCCGAAAAAGGCACCACCAACGGAACCATTACCGACAAGGACGGCCGTTTCGAGCTATCCGCTTCGCCCAATGCGGCTCTGGTTGTTTCGTATCTGGGTTATGAAACGACTACGGTACACGTAAAAGGCAAAACCTACCTGACTATCGAAATGACCCCGGCCATGAACATGCTCGACGAATTTGTGGCCATCGGTTACGGCGTGCAACAGAAGAAACTGATAACGGGCGCCACCGTACAAGTGAAAGGCGACGACATTGCCAAACTGAACACGGTGAATACGCTGGGCGCCTTGCAGAGCCAAACACCGGGTGTCAACATCATCAAGCAGAGCGGTAAACCGGGCGACGGTTTCAAAGTAACCATCCGTGGTCTCGGTACCATCGGCACCTCGGATCCTCTCTATATTATAGATGGTGTGCCCAACGGCGATATTTCGATGCTGAGCCCCTCGGACATCGAATCGGTCGACGTGCTGAAAGATGCTGCCTCGGCCGCCATCTACGGTGCCCGTGCCGCCAACGGCGTTATTCTGGTAACTACCAAGCAGGGTAAAAAGGGAAAAGCCACCATCGAGTACGACGGCTACATCGGCTTCCAGAACCTGGCCAAGACGGCTACACCCCTGAATGCCAAACAGTATCTCGAAATCCTCAACGAGGCCGGTTACGACCGCCAATACTTTGCCGACCGTATTCCCGGCAGTATTCTCGAAGGGGTAGACAACGGTACTTTCACCGGCACCAACTGGCTGAAAGAGATGACACTCGAGAATGCTCCGCAAATGGGACATGCCGTGAACGTGACCAGCGGTAACGACATCTCCAATTTCTCGTTCGGTTTCTCCTACACGTCGCAAGAGCCGGTTATCGGTCTGGAGAATCCCGAAGTGAAATCGCTCTACGAGCGTTACACCCTGCGTTTGAACTCGGAACACCACGTCATCCGCAGCGGCGACCGCAACATACTTACCTTTGGCGAGACCCTTACGGCCGGCCACGTGAGCAGCTCGGGCCTGGGTATGGGTACCGGCAACATCTACTGGAACGACGTGCGCAGCGCCCTGGCCGGTAACCCGCTGCTCCCCGTATACGACGAGAACGGCGACTACCACGACCCGCTCGAAGGGCTCGACTACCAGTCGGTAAACCCCATCGCTCAAATGGATTACCTGCGCTCGCGCGTAACCAGCAAAAACTACTCGGTGCGCGGTAGCCTCTACCTCATCTTCGAACCCATCAAGAACCTGAAATGGCGCTCGACCTTCGGCTATGCCTACAACGGCGGTACCAGCCGCGAATATACGCCGGTCTATCGGTTGAACTCGGTCAACTTCTCGGACCAGGACAAGGTGACTCAAAGCTCGTGGAACGGCTTGCAATGGAGCTGGGACAACACGGTTTCCTACGACTTCACGCTGAACGACTTCCACAAATTCAACGTATTGGTAGGTAACTCGCTCGAGCGCTGGGGATTCGGTGAAAACCTGGCCGGTTCGAACAAGGGTTCGGAGTTCGACTCGTTTGAATATGCCTACCTGAGCAACGTCAAGACCGTGACCAGCGGAACAACCACCGCTACCGGTTCGCCCTGGGACGACGGCAGTATCGTCTCGTTCTTCGGTCGTGTCAACTACGACTACAAAGGCAAATACATGGCCAGCGTGACGATGCGTGCCGACGGTTCGTCCAACTTCGCCCGCGGTCACCGCTGGGGTTACTTCCCCTCGGTATCGGCCGGTTGGAACATCCACGAGGAGAATTTCTTCAAAGAAAACGTGAACTTCATGGACCAGTTGAAACTCCGCGCCAGCTGGGGTGAGAACGGTAACTGCAACATCGGCCGCCTCGCCTACCTCGAGACCATCGCCATCGGCAACGCCACCAACGCCGCCATCTACTACTTCGGCGAAGACAAGTCGGCCTACACCATCGGTGCCTATGCCGACAAGATTGCCAACCCCGACCTCACCTGGGAGACTTCGCGTCAGACCGATATCGGTTTGGATACCCGTTTCCTGAAAGGCCGTCTGGGATTCTCGTTCGACTGGTACGAAAAACTGACCCTCGGCTGGCTCGTGAAACCGCAAGGCCTGGGTATCTGGGGTACCGACGCCCCCTACATCAACGGCGGTGACATCAGAAACACCGGTGTCGAAATTGCTCTCGACTGGACCGACCAGGTGGGCGACTTTACCTACAGCATCAAAGGCAACATGTCGTACAACCACAACGAGGTACTCAGCATCGATAACGGCGAAGGCTTCATCAACGGTACCTCCAACATCCTTACCCACAACACCACCTATCTGGCCCGTGCCGAAGTGGGACAACCCGTAGGTTTCTTCCACGGCTACAAGACGAACGGTATCTTCCAGAACCAGGAACAAATCGACTCGTATACCTGGACCGACCCCGAGACCGGTGCCACCAAGAAAATCCTGCCCGATGCCAAACCCGGCGATGTCATCTTCATGGACCTGAACAACAACGGCTCCATCGACGACGGCGATAAGACCTTTATCGGCGACCCCCACCCCGATGTAACGTACGGTATCTCGATAAACCTGGGTTACAAAGGTTTCGACTTCTCGCTCACGGGTTATGGCGTAGCCGGCAACCAGATTGCCAAGTCGTACCGTAACAACACCAACACGACATTCGACAACTACACTACCGAGATTCTGGGCCGCTGGCACGGCGAGGGTACCTCGAACCGTCTGCCCTCGATCAACGGCAGCTCCATCAACTACGGCTACGTATCGGACCTCTATATCGAAGACGGCGACTACTTCCGCATCAGCAACGTGACGCTGGGCTACGACTTCAGCCGCCTGATCAAATCGAAATTCATCTCGCAACTGCGCTTGTATGCCAGTGTACAAAACCTCTTCACCTTTACCAACTACTCGGGTATGGATCCCGAAGTAGGCTACGGAGGCGGCGACAACTGGACCTCGGGCATCGACCTGGGTTACTATCCCGGCTCTCGCACCTACATGTTCGGTGTTAACCTCAAATTCTAACTCATCATACCAAAAACCGTTTAACCGCAAAAAAGAAATCACGATATGAAAAAGATATTGTATTTTATGATCGGTATCCTCTTGCTCACCAGTTGTGAGGATTTTCTCGATTCGAGCAACAAGACCAAGAAAGACTCGAGCAACTTCCCGCGCACCGAAGCCGATGTGTCGCAACTGCTCACGGGCGTATACTCTATTCTGGGACGCCCCGAGCCGCTGGGCAGCCTCTTCTTCGTTTCGGAACTGATGTCCGACGACCGTCTGGGCGGCGGTGGTCCCGACGATAAGAGCTGCAAGGCTATCGACCAGTTCAAGAAGAGCAGCGAAGACATGTTCAACAACCCGTGGCGTGCCATGTACTTCGGGGTATACCGCAGCAACTACCTGCTCTCCAACCTCGACCAGGTGGTATGGAACAGCGAGGAGTCGAAAAACAAGATTCTGGGCGAGACCCACTTCCTGCGTGCCTACTTCTACTTCGACCTGGCCCGTATGTTCGGACAGGTACCTCTGGTACTCAATCCCGAGCCGGTAAACATTCCCAAGGCATCGACTACCGAACTCTACGGACAAATCGCTACCGACCTGAAGACGGCCATCGAGCTGTTGCCCAGCGTGAAATTCCAGGACATCGACCGGGCCAAAGACCTGGGCCGGGTAACCAAATGGGCTGCCGAAGCCTTGATGGCCCGTGTCTTCCTCTTCTATACCGGCTACTACCAGACCGCAACTCTGCCTCTGGCCGACGGCTCTCAGATAACGAAAGACCAGGTAGTCACCTGGATTGTCGACTGTGTGGAGAACAGCGGCCACGACCTGCTGCCCGACTTCCGCAACCTGTGGGCCTACTCCTATGTAAAGGATTACAAGTATACGGCCGACAACAACCTCAGTTGGGCCGGTGACGGTACGGCCGAGACGGTATTCTCGATCAAGTATTCGTCGTTGGCCAACGACTGGAACTCGCCTCAACAGAAGAGCAACCAGATTTGCCTCTACTCGGGTTTCCGCGAACAGAACTACACCAAGACCTTCCCCTTCGGTCAAGGCTGGGGCATGGGTACGGTCAACCCCAAAATCTATGACGACTGGGATCCCAACGACTTGCGTCGCGATGCCTCGGTGCTCGATGTCAGAAACACCGACGAGGTGGCCGACTTCGACTTCGGCGGCGGCAACCAGGAAGACAATACCTGCTACTTCCAGAAGAAATACATGCCTATCAACGTGTGGACCGACGAAACGAAAACCGACGTCCACAACTTCAGCCACGAGCTCTATGGCATGGAGGGTACCGACTACCAGCGCGACAATATTCAAGACCTGATTATCATCCGCTTCTCCGACGTGCTGCTCATGGCCGCCGAGCTGGGTGCTCCCAACGCACAACAGTATCTCGACCGCGTGAGAAGCCGTGTGGGCCTGGGTTCGGTTCCGGCCACGCTCGAAAACATCAAGGCCGAACGCCGCTTCGAACTGGCCTTTGAAGGTATCCGCTATTACGACCTGCTGCGCTGGCACGACGAAGACCAGATTACGGCCAACCAGACCGGCATCGTCACCTACAACCGCCGTGGTCAAGCCAATGCCGCTACCAAGAATATCGAGTTCCGTGCCGAAACCGGTGGTTTCTTGCCGATTCCGCAAACGCAAATCGACCTGTCGGGCGGCGTACTTACCCAAAACGCCGGCTGGGAAGGCAGCGACAACTATTTGAACTAATCCTCGAAAACGATCTGCGACATCGTGTGGTCATATCGAATTTGTAAGAAATGAGAAATCGCATCATTCAACTGATTCTGATCCTGAACGCGGCCCTGCTCGTCGCTTGTGGCTCTACCAACCAAAAGGGGAAAAACTCCCCGGCCATAAGCGACGGGAAGGCCTCGGCCGGGACAGTAAAACTGTACCTGAAGTTGCAACACGAGTTGGACAAGGGTATCATGCTCGGCCATCAAGACGATTTGGCCTATGGTTACAAATGGTTCCAGGAGAGGGGCCGCTCCGATGTAAAGTCGGTGTGCGGCGACTACCCGGCCGTGTTTGGCTGGGACATCGGGAACATCGAGCATGGCAGTCGGTTGAATGGCGATTCCATTGCTTTCGCCACGCTCATCGACTATGTGCGCGAGGTGAATCGCCAGGGAGGCATATCGCTCTTTACCTGGCGGGCCAGCAACCCCGTGACGGGAGGCGACGCGAGCGATTGCAGCCGGCACGATGCCGTGAAACTGATCGTAGAGAATGACTCTGTTCGGAATGAGTTCCTTGCTTCGCTGGACAAGGTGGCCGACTTCTTTGCCTCCTTGAAAGACGAAGCAGGCGAACCGATTCCGGTCATATTCCAACCGTTCCATGCCCACAACGATGACCAACCGTTGTGGTGGAACTCCCAACTGTGTGAGGCCGACGACTATAAACAGCTCTGGGCCCTCACCGTCAACTACCTGCGCGACCAGAAACAGGTGCACAACCTGCTCTACGCCTACTCGGTCTACAACAACCGGTCTACCGCCTGCCTGCCGGCCTACTACCCCGGCAACAAGTTTGTCGACATAATAGGAGTCAGCTCCCTATTACTGCAAACCGAAGAGTACGACGGGCAAAAATTCATACAAGAGCTGAACCGCAACTTGGCTGTCATTACCCAATTTGCCAGGAAGAACCGAAAGATACCGGCCATTACTTGTACCGGCATGGAGGGTATCAAAATTTCGAACTTCTTCTCACAATACCTCTATCCCGTCATCTCGCAATACAAGCTCTCGTTCGTACTGTTTGGCGAGAATGCCTGGAACAAAGAGCGACACTACTTCATTCCGGTACCGGGGCATCCGGCCAGCGACGACTTCACCCGCTTTGCCGCCTACCCCAACATACTTACTTGCAGCGATATCAAAGACTAAACCATTATACAACATAACCACAGGAAACAATATGAAACCCACGAAAATATCCCGAAGAGATTTTATCCAGAAAAGCGGCATGCTGCTGGCAGCCTCGGCCGTTCCCTCGATTTTGCAAGCCGGGGAGAAACCATCGACCCTCGCGATGAAGAGGAGAAAGATACAGATAGACAGTGATTGGGACGTCATCGTCGTAGGCGGTGGCCCCTCGGGGTGTACAGCCGCCATATCGGCCGCCCGCGAAGGTGCCAAGACATTGCTCATCGAAGCCACCGGCCAACTGGGCGGCATGGGCACCACGGGCATGATTCCGGCCTGGTGTCCCTTCTCCGACGGCGAGAAAATCATCTACCGGGGGTTGGCCGAGAAGGTATTCCGCGCCGCCAAGAAAGGGGTGCCGCACGAACCGGCCGACAAGCTGGACTGGGTGTCGATCAACCCCGAACAGTTGATGACCGTCTACGACGACATGGTGTGCGAGTCGGGGGCCAAGGTGCTCTTCTTCTCGCGCCTGGCCGACGTAGAGATGGCTTCGGACGACACCATCCAGGCCATCATCGTCGCCAACAAAAACGGACTCACCGCCTTCAAGGCGAAAGTCTTTGTCGACTGTACCGGCGACGGCGACCTGGCCGTATGGGCCGGGGCCAACTACTTCATGGGCAACCCCGACGACAAGGTGCAGCGCTCTACCCTCTGCTTCTCGATTGCCAATGTCGACTCCTACGGATACAACACCAATCCCAACCTCTACTGGGAAAACAAGGACAGCCCCATTCACGATGCACTGAAATCGGGCAAATACCCGCTAATCGATCAGCATAGCTGCAACAACCTCATCGGTCCGGGCGTCGTGCAGTTCAATGCCGGACACATCGACATGACCAACTCGACCGACCCCTGGCAGGTATCGGAGGCCATGATCAAGGGGCGCAAAGTAGCCGCCGAATACCTGCGCATGCTCAAGGACTACCAGCCGCAGGTGTATGGCAACGGCTTCATCGTGAAGACCGCCTCGCTGCTGGGTATCCGCGAAAGCCGACGCATCGAGGGCGACTACATCTTCACCATCCACGACTGGCTCGAACGCCGCAGTTTCGACGACGAGATTGGCCGCAACTGCTACTTTGTTGATATACACATCCCCGGCTACGAGGCCAAGCACTACGGTCGCGGCGAGTCGCATGGTATCCCCTACCGTATCCTCACCCCCAAAGGCAAGAAAAACCTGCTCACGGCCGGGCGTTGCATCTCGGCCGACGAAGAGGCTCTGGGCAGCCTGCGTGTGATGCCGCCCGCTCTGGTCACCGGCGAAGCTGCCGGTATGGCAGCGGCTCTGGCCGCCAAGCAATCGCGCCCCGATGTGCATCAGGTCGATGTCGATTTCCTTCGCAAGCGCCTGCGGGAGGAGGGCCAATATTTCAAGTAACAGAGACTCCTCTCTGCCTCCGGCTCCCCCGACCGACCCGTGGAAGCCGAAGGCATCCGACTTGAATGTCGGCTTATAGACCTAACCTATTTTTTTTGACCAAGACTATTATGAAACAGATACTTCTAAGAATCGGCACCCTCTCGGCCCTCGTACTGGCTCTGGCAGCACGGGTAGTGGCACAAGAGCCTGTACCGGCCTATCTCGACGACAATCAACCCATCGAGGTTCGCATCGAAGATGCTTTGTCGCGCATGACCTTAAAGGAAAAAATCGACATGATTCATGCCCAATCCAAGTTCAGTGCCCCCGGCTGCCCGCGGCTGGGTATCCCCGAACTGTGGCTCAGCGACGGACCTCACGGGGTGCGCATGGAGTTTGTGTGGGACAACTGGGACCATGCCGACTGGACCAACGACTCCTGCACGGCCTACCCCGCCCTCACCTGCCTGGCTGCTACCTTCAATCCCAAACTGGCATTCCGGTATGGAAACGCCATAGGCCAGGAGGCCCGCTACCGGAAAAAGGATATTATCCTGGGACCCGGCGTCAACATCTACCGCACCCCGCTGAGCGGGCGTAACTTCGAATACATGGGCGAAGATCCCTATCTGTCGTCGCGTATGGTCGTGCCCTACGTCAAGGGCATGCAGCAAAACGGCGTAGCCGCCTGTCTGAAACACTTTGCCCTGAACAATCAGGAGAAGAACCGCGACAAAGTGAATGTCGAAGTGAGCGACCGCGCCCTCTACGAAATCTATCTGCCGGCCTTCAAAGCCGGTGTGCAGGAGGGTGGCGTGTGGGCCATCATGGGTTCGTACAACAAATACCGGGGCCAATACTGCAGCCACCACGAGCGGCTGGTCAACCAGATATTGAAACGCGACTGGGGCTTCGACGGCGTGATGCTGACCGACTGGGGCTCGGCCCACGATACCGACGAGGCTGCCCGCAACGGGCTCGACCTGGAGATGGGTACCTGGACCAACGGTCTGACCTGGGGCATCAGCTCGGCCTACGACAACTACTACCTGGCCCAGCCGTTCCTGAAGAAAATCGAGAGCGGCGAGCTGCCCGAGTCGCTCCTCGACGAGAAGGTGCGCCGGGTGTTGCGCCTGTGCTTCCGCACCAACATGAACCGCAACCGCCCCTACGGCTGCAAGCTCACCCCCGAGCATGCCGCGATTGCCCGCCAGGTGGCCGAGGAGGGTATCGTGCTGCTGAAGAACGACAACCACTTCTTCCCCATCGAGAAGGGGCGTTACCAGAAGATTGCCGTCATCGGCGAGAATGCCGTCAAGCAGTTGTGTCTGGGCGGCGGCTCGTCGGAGCTGAAACCGCAAAAGGAGATTTCGCCCCTCGAGGGGATGATCGAGAAATACGGTCGGGAACACATCGTCTTCACCCTGGGCTATGCTTCGGGCGAACCCAACTACAGCAACGAGCTGCCCTCGGGCCTCGATGCCGACTCGCTGGTCGAGGAGGCTGTGAAGGTGGCCCGCGAAGCCGACGTGGTACTCTTCTTCGGCGGCCTCAACAAGAACTTTCACCAAGACTGTGAAGGCGACGACCGCCTGAGCATGGACCTGCCCTTCGGGCAAAACGAACTCATCGAGAAGCTCGTCGAGGCCAACCCCAACACGGGTATTATCATCATCAGCGGCAACGCCGTGAACATGCCGTGGCTCTCGAAGGTCGACGGACTCATCCAGTCGTGGTATCTGGGTTCGCAAGGCGGCCCGGCTACGGCCAACGTCATCAGCGGCGAGGTGTGCCCCTCGGGCAAACTGCCCTTCTCGATTCCCGTGAAACTGGAAGACAACAGCGCCCACTACTTCGGCGAGGAGTCGTATCCGGGCGTAAACGACACGCAATACTACAAGGACGATATTCTGGTGGGATACCGCTGGTACGACACGAAGAAAATCAAATCGCTCTTCCCCTTCGGCTACGGTCTCTCCTACACCACCTTCAACTACGGGAAAGCCCGCACCGACAAGAAGAGCTACCGCCCCGACGAGAAGGTGAAACTCTCGTTCACCCTGAAAAACAGCGGCCAACAGGCCGGAGCCGAGACCGTACAAGTATACATGAGCCAGAAGAAGCCCAGCGTGCTGCGCCCCGTCAAGGAGCTGAAAGCCTTCGAGAAGGTGTTCCTGCAACCGGGCGAAGAGCGGGTGGTCGAACTCGAAATCCCGGTCAGCTCATTTGCCTTCTACGACGAGGGCATCGCCGACTGGAAACTCGAGAACGACAAATATCTGTTGCATGTGGCCTCGTCGTCGCGTCAGATACACTCGACGACAACCATCGAAGTAAAAGATTAACCGATAAGCAGAAACCATGAAACTACAAAAGATTATCCTGTCGGGGCTCCTGTCGCTCGCCGCTCTCGCGACACAGGCCCAGAACTACGACCACCACTTCCTGCTGGCCGGCGCCTCGTTTGCCGTACCCGAGAACGGCTGGTTCGAACTGGTGTGCGACGCCTTCAACGCCGAACCGCTGAACAAGGCGGTGGGCGGCGACGCCATCAAGCACACGGCATCGGACATGTTTCTCGACCGCTTCTACACGACCGAGGAGCTCGACCGCATCGATGCCTTCATCATCATGCACGTGCACAACCAGGACGTGGCCAGCACCAACGGCATCAAGGAGAACTACGAAGAGTATACCTACGACGAGATTCAACAGTACAACACGGCCTACGACTATGTAATCAAGCGCTACAAGGCCGATTGCTACAACCTCAAGTTCAATCCCGAATCGCGCTACTACCAGACCGAAAACGGCAAACCGGCCACAATCATCCTCTGTACCCACTGGCACGACTCGCGCATCACCTACAACCAGAGCATCCGCACCCTGGCCGAACGCTGGCAGCTGCCCCTCATCGAGTGGGACGAAAACATCGGTTTCACCCGCAAGGTGGTCGATGCCGACGGCCGTCAGCCCAGTATCAAATATGCCGCCGATACCGAAAAAATCTACGACATCACCTTCGGGTGGCACCCGATGCGGGGCAAAGAGCAGTATATCCAACAGAAGATAGCCTCGATCGCCATGGAGAAGTTGACCGAACTCTTCACCCCCGTGCCGGCCTCGGTCGAACTCGGCGAGAAGAGCAAGGTGATTGTTCCCGGCGAACAGGGCTATTTCGTGTGCCGCTTTACGGGTGTACCGCCCTGGAGCCTCACCTACACCGTAAACGGTGAGGAACACCGGCTCGACAGCATCACCACCAACCCGCTCATCGTCGAGGTTACCCCCACGGCCGACGAAACCACCGTGCTTCCGGTAGCGGTAAGCAACCGCTATACCGAGAGCGGTATCGTGGCAGGCGAAGCCCACATCTACACCGGGCGGCAGAGCGTATCGCCCACCTTCGACACCTACGTACACCAGGCCAACCAGACCACGGTCTACACCGATGCCGACCATCTGGAGGTAAAAGGAAATACCGATACCCACACCCGCGAAGCCTACCTGTCGTTTGCCACCACCGGCATCGACCCGCAGGCCGAGCGCATGGTGGTGCGGGCCTACTACTACGACTGCATCTACCCCAGCTGGCCCCGCAAGGAGACCCACCCGGTAGAGATTTGGGGCAATACCGAGTCGTACACGACAATGACCTGGAACACCAAGCCCGACCAATTCACCCGCATCGGTGAAACTCTGGTACGGGCCGACGAGCTGAACAGCTATATCGAGTGGGATGTCACCGACTGGGCCAAGGCACAAATCGAAGCCGGGGCCAGCCTGCTCACCTTCAAGCTGTGCATCGGCGAAACCGACGCCACGGGGCTGCTCTACTTCTATTCGTCGGAGGCCGAAGACTCCCACAAGCCGCAACTGCTCGTCACCACCGACCCCACCACGGGGCTGACCGAAGCCGCTACCGACGTGATAACCGTCCGTACCCGCCGGACCGACCGGGAGATTATCGTCACAGGCATCGACGGCAACTGCCGGGCCACCTGCTACACGCTGTGCGGTCAAGTGGTCTTTGCCGGGCCGATAGCCGACGCCGAGCCCATCGCCCTGCCCCACACCTCCGCGGGGGTCTATCTGCTCGACCTGCAAAACGAGACACAGCACTACACCTGCAAGATTATTTTATAACCACTTAATTCCACACATACACAATGAAAAAAGGATTGTTTGTCATCTGTGTTGCCGCCCTGCTTGCCACAGGATGTAAGTCGACCGGCAACACCGAAGAGGAGCGTTTCATCGAAGACCTGTTGGGAAAAATGACGCTCGAAGAGAAAATAGGTCAGATGAACCAGCTCTGTTTCGACCAGCCTCTGGATTCGATCAAGGCCAAAATACGGGCCGGCGAGATAGGTTCGATGCTCAACATAGACCCGAAACTGATCGACGAGATACAGAAGACGGCCGTCGAGGAGTCGCGGCTGGGTATCCCCCTCATCATCGGGCGCGACATCATTCACGGCTACAAAACCGTATTGCCCATTCCGCTGGGTCTGGCTGCCTCGTTCGACCCGCAAGTGGTCGAGGCCGGTACCCACATGGCAGCTACCGAAGCGCGTGAAGAGGGCATCACCTGGACCTTTGCCCCCATGCTCGACATCTCGCGCGATGCCCGTTGGGGCCGCATAGCCGAGAGCCTGGGCGAAGACCCCTATCTGTCGGGCGAACTGGGTGCCGCCATGGTGCGCGGTTTCCAGGGCGAGCATCTGTCGGACAGCGACGCCATTGCCGCCTGCGTGAAACACTTCGTGGGCTACGGTGCTGCCGAGGGCGGACGCGACTACAACTCGACCTATATTCCCGAAACGCTGTTGCGCAACGTCTACCTGGAACCGTTCCAAAAAGCGATCGAGGCCGGAGCCGCCACGCTGATGACCTCGTTCAACGACAACGACGGAATACCCGCCTCGGGCAACGACTTCCTGCTGCGCACCGTGCTGCGCGACGAGTGGAAGTTCGACGGCTTTGTGGTATCGGACTGGTGCTCGATGAGCGAGATGATGTCGCACGGGTTTGCCGCCGACCGCAAGGATGTGGCCCGTATCTCGGCCAATGCCGGCGTAGACATGGAGATGGTAAGCCAGACCTATATCGAACACCTGCCTCAACTGGTAGCCGAGAACAAGGTACCGATGGAGGTAATCGACAACGCCGTGCGCAACATTCTGCGCATCAAATACCGCCTGGGACTGTTTGAGAATCCTTATGCCAAACCGGGCAAGACGAGCACCATCTACTGCGACGAGCACCTGCAAACGGCCCGCCGCGCCGCTGTCGAGTCGGCCATTCTGCTGAAGAACGACGGCGTACTGCCGCTCAAGGAGGGTCAGACCCTGGCCATCGTAGGCCCCATGGCCGATGCTCCCCACGACCAACTGGGCACCTGGTCGTTCGACGGTGACAAGAATCGCACCGTCACCCCGCTCAGAGCCCTGCAAACCGATGAGTACAACCAGGTGAAATACATCTATGAGCCCGGGCTGGACTACTCGAGAGATACCGATACGAGCGACTTCGAACGGGTGAAGAGTGCCGTACGCCGGGCCGACGTGGCCGTGGTCTTCGTGGGCGAAGAGGCCATCCTCTCGGGCGAGGCCCACTCGTTGTCGAACATCAACCTGATAGGTGCCCAGTCGGAGTTGCTGAAAGCCGTGAAGAGCACCGGCAAACCGGTAGTGATGGTGGTTATTGCCGGCCGTCCGCTCACCATCGAGCGCGACCTGCCCTATGCCGATGCCGTGCTCTACAACTTCCACCCGGGCACCATGGGCGGTCTGGCCATCATGGACCTGCTCTACGGCCGCGAGAACCCCAGCGGTAAGCTGCCGGTAACCTTCGTGCGCGAAGTGGGACAGATACCGATGTACTACAACCACAACAACACCGGCCGACCCGCCCAAAACGAAATTACGCCCCTCGAGGATATTCCGTTGGAGGCTCCTCAGACGTCACTCGGCAACACGTCGTTCTACCTCGACTCGGGTAAAGACCCGCTGTTTGTCTTCGGCTACGGACTCTCGTACAGCACCTTCGAATATGCCGACCTCAACCTCTCGAGCAACGAGGTGAGCGCCACCGATACCCTCACCGTAACGGCTACCGTCAAGAACACCAGTGCCGTCGACGGTACCGAGGTTGCCCAACTCTACGTGCGCGACCTGGTAGGCTCGATCGACCGTCCGGTCAAAGAGTTGAAAGGATTCCAACGCCTCTTCATCAAGGCCGGCGACAGCCAGACGGTCACCTTCAAACTGCCGGTTTCGGCTCTGGCCTTCTATGGCCGCGACCTGAAGAAGAAGGTCGAGGCCGGTCAGTTCGACATCTGGATCGGACCGAACAGTGCCGAGGGATTGAAAGGCTCGTTTACGGTAAAATAATTTATCCGCTTAAGAAATAGAACTCATCACGTTTCCCATGCAATCAGCACTCCGAACAGCCTGCCGGCAACCAGGCCGGCAGGTTTGTTCGGGGAGTTACAACTCCGGCCCCAGGGTATTGCGGTAGCCCTTTCGCCCCTTTTTGTGGAATGGGCCGGAGATTTTACGAAAGCTACTTCTTCTTACATACATTAAATTTAACCTGGAGCTGTGTCGAAGTGAACAACTTGTTGAGACACGGCTCCTCGCTTTATTTCGGCACGCACCGTATAAAAAAACAGGGGTGGCTGTAAGGGTATAGAGGGATTTTATTGTCTCATAATAGAAAGGCAAAATATACAGAAGTGAACATATCCTTTAACCCATACATAAAATATCAATGACCATGAAAAAACTTTACTTTGCACTTTGCCTGATTTTCGTATGGTGTACAACGGCTTTTGCCTATGACAACCTGTATGTGGTAGGCGATGCCTGTTCGTCGGGGTGGGACCCCAACGCAGCCCTTGCCATGACGAAAGAGAGCGCCGACTCGTACACCTGGAGCGGCCCGCTGAAAAAGAACAGCGGCAAACAGGAACGATTCAAATTTCTCGTAGCCCGGTCGTGGGCCACATCGCTCACCTGCCGGCTCGACCAGAGCGGACACCAGGTGATTGCCTCGGGCCAGGAGTATGACTTGTATGTGAAACTGGAGACCGACGGCAAACCCGACAACTCGTTTCAGGTGCCCGAGACGGGAGTATACCGCATCGACGTGAACACGGCATCGATGAAAATGACGTGTACCAAGATAGCCGACTATGAAGAGCCCGACTACACGCTCTTCTCGCGCGAGACGTTCCAGGCCTCGTCGGGGCTGTCGCTCAACTACCGTGCCCTGCAGCCGGCCACCATCGAGGCCGACACGCGCTACCCGCTGGTCATCTTCCTCCACGGGTCGGGCGAGAGAGGCAACGACAACGAGAGCCAGTTGCGATATGGTGCCGATCAGTTCCTCACCTCGCAGAACCGGGCCGACTATCCGGCTTTCGTACTCTTCCCGCAATGTCCGTCGGAGAACTTCTGGCCGTTTGAGAGCCAACCCGCCTCGTTCGACGCCACTACCTTCCCGACCGACTACCCCATCTCTACCCCCAACCAGGCGGTGAAAGAGCTCATCGACTACTACCTGCAAAACGAGCCGGTAGACCCCGACCGGGTTTATATCGTCGGTATCTCGATGGGCGGCATGGGGACCTTCGACCTGGCCTGCCGGTTTCCCGAAACGTTTGCCGCAGCCGTACCTATCTGTGGCGGCATTCAGGTAGACCGCATCGACAGCCGCACCAAGCGTGTCTACTGGCGGCTCTTCCACGGCGATGCCGACGGTGTGGTGCCGGTGAACAACTCGCGCTCGGCTTATGAGGCTCTGCTCGAGGCCGGGGCTACGGTCGAGTATGTCGAGATACCCGGCGGCGACCACTTCATCTGGAGCGGGGTCTTTGCCCGGGAGGATTTCCTGTCGTGGATTTTCGGCAAACGTCGTCAACCGTCGAGTGCCGTATCGTCGCTCCCGACCGACCAACCTATCCGGTGCTACGCACAGGAGGGTAAACTCGTAGTCAACTCGACCGACGATACCCCGCTGCAAATCGACCTCTACAACACCTCGGGCGCCCGCGTCTGCACGCTCGACGGAGAGGTATCGGCAGCAACTCCCCTGCCCTCGTTGAGCCGGGGCGTATACCTGGTAACGATTTCGCAGGGTACCAACCGCTACCACACCAAGGTGGTACTGTAACCGTTCGAAAACTTCTTCTTACATACATAAAAACAGAAATCCGGTCGCTTGCTTGGTGCAATCGGCCGGATTGTCTTTTTTAATGACTTCCTATCGTCAAGGGCCTACCGACCCGTAGCCTGCATATAGGCAACCTGTTTCTGCTGATAGGAGGTGCAAGCCTCGGCATACTGGTCGTGACTTTGCTGCATGAGCGACTGGGCATCGAGCAGATCGGAGAGCGCAACCGTACCGGCCTTGTAATAGTCGTTGTTGAGTCGCAGGTTCTCGGTAGCCGACTCGATGGATTTCTGAGCGAGCAGCACCTGCTGATAAGCCTCTTGCAAGTCGTTCCACTTGGCCTCGATCTCGACCAGCATCATTTCGCGCGAGTCTTGCCGGGTATTCTCGGTTTGCATCTTTTTGATCTTTTCCCGTTTAATGGCATGCGAGCCACCCCACCACGAGGTGATAGGCACCGATACGCTGGCAAAGACGACTCCGAAATCGGTATCCTTCTCGAGCAAATCGTGATAGAGATAGCCGGCTCCCACACTTACCGAAGGGAGGTTTTCGCCCCGCTTCATGCGCAGTTGCAGTTTGGCAGCCTCGACCGACTTGTCGAGGAGCTTGCTCTCGGCCCGGTTGTCGAGCCCGGTCTCGGGATCGATGTAGTAATCGAGCGGCGAGACCACGGGCGGGAAGTTGTCGAAGGCTATATCGAAATCGCTCTTATCGACCCCGATCAACTGACACAGCAACATGCGGGTTACCGAGAGGCCGTTCTCGACCTTCAGCCGGTTGGCGGCAATGTTCTGTTGCTGGAGCTCTACCCGCAGCAAATCGTTGCGGGTGGTGACACCGGCATCGACCGAAGCCACCACATCGCGATGCAGGGTATCGAGCTGAGTCTCGAGTGTAGCCAGCGTGCGCAACTTCTCTTTGAGAGCAACAATCTGCCAAAAGTATTGCGAGACCGAAGCCTCTACCTGGTCTTCGGTAAGGGCCAGCTGGTACTGGCTCACCTGCTCTCCGATATGAGCCAGTTTGTTGCCATTGACTATGCGGCCACCCATGAATACCGGCTGAAGAAGAGTGACACCCGCCATCTTGCCCGACTTGAGCATCTCCATCGAGATAGGCGGCACTCCGGGTACGGGCAATGCCATATCCATCTGAGCCATACTTTCGCTGGCCTTGAAGATGGCACCCGTAGCCGAAATGTTTGGGAAATAATTGGTGAAGGCCTCTTTCGAGGTTTGCTCGGCCGCCTCGACATCGAAACGGCTGTTCTTTACCTTGGCGCTGTTTTCGACGGCCAGAGCCTGGCATTCGTCGAGCGTATAGAGTTTCTGGGCGTTGAGCGGGAGCGAACATCCCAACAGGCCCAACGCAACGGCGTATATGATTTGCTTGTTTGTCATCTTTTTTTCTCCTTTCAACGATTTTCTGTTTTACGATCGGCCCGGCTGAATATCAACCAATAGGCTACCGGCAATATGGTGAGGGTCAATATCATCGAGATGATGGTTCCGAAAAATACGACCGAACCCATGGGAGACCACAACGGACTGCCTCCCAAAATCATAGGAATCACACCCATCGAAGCGGCGGCCGAGGTGAGGAATATGGGGCGCATACGACGTTTGGCCGAGTGCAAGGCGGCCTCACGCACGCTCAATCCCTCTTTCATACGCAACTCGTCGGCATAGTCGAGCATGATAATGCCGTTACGTACAAGGATACCCATGAGGCTGACGATACCCAAGACTGCCGTCACACTCACATCGAGCCCCATCACCCAGATACCTACACCGGCTCCCAACAGACAGAGCGCGAGTGACCCGAGAATGAGCAGGGCCATATTGATGCGACGGAAGTGGAACAACAGGATGAAGAAGATGATGACGACCGCAATGACCAGTCCGCTCACAATCATATTCAAGGTATCGCTGTCGCTCTCACGGGCTCCGCCCACCTCCCATTCGATGCCTTCGGGCATATCGATTTGCTCGACGGCCTTCACGATCTTGCTGGTCATGGCCGAAGCGTTGACCCCATTCTTCACATCGGACTGGAGCGTAATGGTAGGAATACCGTTGCGACGGGCTATCTGGGCATCGTGCCAGTCGGGTTCGACCCGAGCAATCTGGCGCACCGGAACCGAGGCAGCTCCGCCCCAAGCCGAGACATAGGTATCGCCCACCTCATCGTAGGAGAGCTCGCTACGGCCGTCGTCCTTAAGTACGACATCTATGGGATAATCCTTATCCCAAACCGTAGTCACGGGCAGACCGTTGCCCAGGTGCATGGCCAGATTGGCCGAAAGCATGGCTTTGCTCATGCCCAGCCGCCCCATCTCATCGTCGTCGAGTTGCAAGGTGACCCCGGGAAGCTGTCCCTCCCAGTCGCTATGAACCAACGAAAGCTCGTCGAAGCCATCCATGACCTTCTTCACCCGGTCGGCAGCCACACGAAGGCTGTCGCGGTCGTTACCCTTGACCCGTATCTCGACGGGATAGACCGCATCGGAGTATTCGAGCTGTTTGAAGCGTACACGCGCTTCGGGGAAGTAGTTGAGGTATTTATCCTTATACTCGTCGATCATCTGCTCGGTAGCCTCGTTGCCCGTCGTATTGACGATAAACTGGGCATAGTGCGAACCGGCCATCTGCGGAGCATAGGTGGTGTGGAAGCGGGGCGACCCTTCTCCCTTGAACGAGGCCACCGATACCACCCGGGGATCCTTACGGAGAATCGATTCGAGACTATCGGCCACGGCAGAGGTCTTTTCGAGCGCCGTACCGAAAGGCATGTAAATCTCGACGGCAAACTGGTTGCGCTCGGCAATAGGCATCAGCCGCATGGGCAGCGCCAGGAACAGCACGACACCGGCTACCACCGCGAGGAGACCTACGCCCATTGTGCGTACGGGATGAGCGAAACACTTGGTAATGAGCTTGTCGTAAGACGATTGCAATACGGTCAGGAACGAACGGCGTTGTTTCTTTTCAGGTTTGGGCGCACCTTTGAATCCGGTCCGAATAAAGTAGTACTGCATGTAGGGAACCAACAATACAGCTACCAGCAGAGACAAGGCCAGGATAATGGTGATAGCCCAAGGGAAGGACTTCACGAAGTCGTTAATCATACCCGTCGAGGTAATGAGGAAGGGAAAGAAGGTGATACTGATTGCCAACGTGGCCGAGAAAATGGAGCGGAAAAACTCCTTGGCGCTCTCGACGGCTGCCGTCCAGCGGGGCACGCCGTTGTCGAGCTTCTCCATATAGCAGTCGATGATGACAATCGAGTTGTCGACAATCATACCCAGCGTGACAATCAGAGCCGCCAATGTAACCGTGTTCAACTCCATGCCGCAGGCATAGAAGACCAGCAGCGAGAGGAATATGGTGATGGGTATCGTCGAAGCGGCTACCGAAGCTACCCGCAGGGGCATAAGCAGCATGACGACTACAATCACGGCAATGATGGCAATGAGCAGTTCGCGCAGGAAGGTTACAACCGAATCGCCTACGACCTGCGACTGGTCGGTAATGCGGAATATCGACACATCGTCGGGCAGCTCTTTCTCATAGTCCGAGAGAACCTTGTTGACCTCTTGTCCCATCTCTACGATATTATTGCCTTCGCGCATCTCCATGGAGAGCACCAGACACTTGGTGCCGTTGTTGGTAATATAAGAGGTAGGATCGGGATATTCACGCACCACCCGGGCAACATCTTTGAGCCGGATGGCGTGCCCTTGCGGATCGCTAAAAACAATCTGGTTGGCTACATCGTTTATACAGTCGTAGGTATCGGCCAGGTGAATGGGAGCTACAAACCGGCTGTTATCGACCGCTCCGCTCACCGTCGTGAAACCCTGGGAGAGCAGTTGGGTAGCCAGCGTAGTGTTGTCGATTGCATAGCGCGAGATTTTGGCCGGGTCGAGGTAGACACTGATCTGCTCTTTCTGCAAGCCATAGGTGCGCAGGTTGCTCACGGCATCGATGCGGCGCAATCGATCCTTGAGATTGTCGAGGTACTCCTCGAGTTCGCGATAGGTCTTGTCTTTCGACTCGATGGTAACCAGCATAGCCGACGTGTCACCAAAGTCGTCGTTGGTCACGAGAGCCAGCACCCCCGAGGGCAACTGCGACTTAAAGGCAGCTATACGATGCTTGAACTTGGTCCAGAACTCGTCGCGGTTGTTTACGTCGTCGTTCAACTCGACAAAGACAATCGACATGCCGTCGCGGCTGAGCGAATGAGTCTTGGCCTTTTTCACCTCTTTGAATTCAAAGATAAAGTTTTCGAGCGGCTTGGTCACCTGCTCTTCGACCTCGGTCGATGTAGCCCCCGGATAGACGGCCACCACAACCCCCTGGCGTATGGTAAAGGCAGGGAACTCTTGCTTGGGCATCTTCACCAAAGAGTAAATTCCCAGTACAAACATCAACGCCACGATGAGAATAACGATCTGCCTGTATTTCATGGCAGCTTCTATAATACCACCTTTTGTTTTCATTGCTCTGTTACTTTCATGTTTTCACTTACTTTCGAAGTACCCTCGACAATTACCTTATCGCCCACCGACAGGCCCGACTCGACTACGACACCGTCGCCCGACAGGGCACCGACCGATACCGGCCGTTTGGTGGCTCTGCCGTCGCTGTCGACCCATACGAAGGGAGTGCCGTCGCTATCGATTTGCACGATTCGGTTGGGAACAACAATTGACGAGTCGCGCGTACCGCCCAACCGCGCTACGCAAACCATGCCCGGGAGCAATTCGCCCGAACGATTATCGATCTGCACCAATGCCTTGTAGGTGTGTACCAGCGGGTCGGCGGCAATGCCTTTCTCGATAATCTTTCCGGTGTAGCTCTTGTTGCCGAGAGCCGCTACGGAGACCGATACCTCATCGCCCAGACCTATCGAGGCTATCTCATCCTCAGGGACAGCCATATTTACATTCACGCGCATAATCTTCATCAACTGGAAAACCGGTACCCCGGGCACCACCGACGATCCCGTATCGATGCTCTTCTGAGCTACTACCCCGGCATAGGGAGCACGCAACTCGACATCGTTGAGATTCTTGCGGGCAATCTGCTCCATGCTGCGGGCCTGCTGCAATGAGCTCTGTACCTCGACCCACTTGATTTCGGGCAGGCTCCCCTTCTCGTGCAACTGCTCCATACGGGCATAAGCATCTTCGGCCTGCCGCAACGAAGAACAAGCAGCATCATAGGTGCTTTGCAACGTGGTCTTGTCGAGCCGGGCCAACAGTTCGCCCTGAGCTACCCGCTGACCTTCGCGCACATAGATGCGCTCGACATACCCCGGTACCTGAAAACTCAGTGAGGAAGAAGACTCTCCCTCGACAGTTCCCATATATTCATGTACACCCAGATTCTCACAAAAAGCGACCGTCCAAGTCTTCACCGGAACTTCGCGCTCCGTCTTTTCCTCCTTTCCCGAGGAACTGCATCCTACACTCAGAACCGAAGCTACGGTCAAAAACAAATAAGCAAATGCTTTACCATTCTTTTTCATACTTTCCGTTGTTAAAATTCGATGCAAAGATGTAGGAAAGCAACACAGCTATAAAGTTCCTTTTTCTACTGTTAGTGTTCCAAAAGTCAGATTTAAGAAAAATTTACAGCTAAAATTCACACATATCACATTATATTTGTCCAAAACATCGCATTTTATGGACAAAACATGTATCGAAAGTTTCACCCACAAACAACTGAAAAAGTTAGTCGAAATCAAACATTCCACCGGACTGGAAGACAGCCTCATCATTATCGAGAACGACCGCCCCGACATCGACTTCTTCAAATACCCGTGCCGTATAGACTCGCTGGTAGCACTGGTATGCCTGTCGGGTGAGATGACAATCAACATCAATTTGAACGAATATCACATCCAGCCGGGCACCATGATATTGAATCTACCCGCAAACATCGTACAGCTGAATAGCGAGCAGCAGTGTTCCTTTTACGGGATTTCAGTGACCCGTTCGTTTTTTGAGAAAGTTCAAATCAATCTCAGCGACATCATTCCCGTATACTCTCAATTACGAAACGAGCCTTGCCTACGACTCTCCAAAGACGAAATCGAAATCTTCTGCAAGTTCATATCGTTGATCAAGCTCATCAGCCAATCGACAGAAGGGAGTAAAAAGATGGAAACACTCCAAAGCCTGGGAGCCGCGCTCATCTGGCAACTGTACGACCTGATTCTGAACTACACCCCTGTCTCCAAAAACGAAAATAAAAAAAACCGTCAAGAGATTATCTTCGGGCGATTCATCGCTCTGCTCTCGCAATACCACATGCAGGAACGAAGCGTTACCTTCTATGCCGAACAGTTGTGCATCACGCCCAAATATTTCTCGACGCTGGTCAAGAAACTGTCGGGCAAATCGGCGGCACAGTGGATAGACAACTATGTGATACTCGAAGCGAAAAACCTGCTGAAATACTCCGATATGAGTATCCAGGAGATTGCCTACCAACTGAACTTCTCGACCCAATCGTTTTTCGGGAAATACTTCAAACACCAGACTGGCATGTCGCCTACCGAATACCGGAATAAAGTGTAAACATTTTGATTATCAACTCCGAACGGAACTACAAGCATACCGCTTTCGCCTCCCTGTCGAAGAGGTTAATCATACTATAACTCCCGGCGTATACATACCGCAAATATGCCCATTACCCTGCACAAGGAAACGGTGAGAAAAAACAAGGGCGGTGCGCCTCCAGCGAGGAAGCGCACCGCCCGAATGTATCATAACTCTACAGAGAGATTACGAGAGGAAGCCGAGCAACACACCGGCGGCAACAGCCGAACCGATTACACCGGCCACGTTGGGACCCATGGCATGCATCAACAAGTAGTTGGTCGAGTCATATTCGAGACCAAGGTTGTTGGAGATACGAGCCGACATCGGTACAGCCGAAACACCGGCGTTACCGATAAGCGGGTTGATTTTCTTGCTCTTGGGCAACACGAGATTGAAAATTTTCACAAACAATACACCCGAAGCCGAAGCAATGACGAAAGCCATGAAACCAAGAGCGAAGATACCGAGCGTGCTGGGGGTGAGGAACTCGGAAGCCTGAGTAGAGGCTCCTACCGTTACACCCAACAGAATGGTAATCGTGTCGCACAAGGGGCCGCTTGCGGTCTTGGCCAAACGCGAGGTAACACCGCTCTCACGCAACAGGTTGCCGAAGAAAAGCATACCCAACAGGGGCAAGCCCGACGGAACCAGGAAGCAGGTGAGCAGCAACCCGACGATGGGGAACATGATTTTCTCGTTTTGCGAAACGGCACGCGCCGGTTTCATACGAATTACACGCTCCTTTTTCGTGGTCATCAAACGCATGATAGGCGGCTGGATTACCGGGACAAGTGCCATATACGAGTAAGCCGAAACGGCTATGGCACCCATGAGGTTAGGAGCCAATTTCGACGAAAGGAAGATGGCCGTAGGACCGTCGGCACCACCGATGATGGCAATGGCACCGGCTTGGTCGGGGGTAAACCCGAGAGCCAAGGCGACCATATAGGCCCCGAAGATACCGAACTGGGCAGCAGCACCCACCAGCATCAGTTTGGGGTTGGCGATAAGCGACGAAAAGTCGGTCATGGCACCAATGCCCAAAAATACCAACGGGGGATACCAACCGGCACTCACTCCCTGATAGAGGATATTGAGCACCGAACCCTCTTCATAAATACCAACCTCGAGACCGGCATCGATTTTAAAAGGAATATTCCCGATAAGAATACCGAAACCGATGGGTACCAGCAACATGGGCTCGAAATTTTTCTTTATCGCCAAATAGATAAAGAACAAGCCCACCACAATCATAGCCAGGTGCGGGAGGGTACAGTTGGCAAAGCCGGTATACTCCCAGAACTGGACTAAATTATCTCCTAAGAAATCTATAAATCCCATAGTCTTACTCAATTATGATAAGTTCGGTTCCTTCGAGTACCGAATCACCTTTATTTACTTTGATGGCCGTCACTTTACCGCTCTTGATGGCGTTGATGTTGTTTTCCATCTTCATGGCTTCCAGGATAAGCACGGCCTGGCCTGCGCTCACCGTATCGCCAACTTTCACCAAAATATCGTTCACAACACCGGGCAACGGCGATTTCACGGCGTCGGCACCCGAGTTGACAGTGGGTTTGGCGATAACGGGCTCACCCGTAGCAGTACGCGGAGCCGACGAGGGCTTGGGCGTAGAAACCTTTACAGGAGCAGCCTCTTCCATCTGTACTTTGTAAGTGGTACCGTTCACCTCGACATGGGCAATGTTTTTCTCAATTTCGCCAACAGAAACCTTATAGAGGTTACCGTTGATTTTATACTTATACTCTTTCATAAGTTTGTTTAATCGTTTTTTGGGGGATTACTTTTTAGAGGGAATTTCACGCAGCGAATAAATCTTGGAGTTCCAAGGCGAGTAGGCTCTCTTCACCTTGTTGATGGTGAGGATTGTGTCTTCTACGTCGTGGGCTTCGAGATGCTGGTACAGAGCCATGGCGATAGCGGCATATACCTCGCCCGCCTCGCGGCCGAAGCCTTTCTCCTTGGCCTCTTCTTTATCGGAAATACCATGTACTCGCATAGCATTGCGCTTCTTGATGAGAACCGAGATTTGCCCGATAAGACGGAACAACAGGTAGAGCAGCAACAAACCGGCAAATACGATAGCCATGGCCATGATTGCCATACCCACCCCGAAGGGGTCGTGCTCGGTAAACATATCGATTTTCACATTCTTGTCGAGCGTAATGTTGTTGGTACTCGGCGTTACATAGCCCGACTGCTCGTTTCCGCCCTTGATTACCCAATGGCCCACACCGTCTTCGTAGCGGGCATAGGAGTGGTCGGTGGGAATCCCTGCCGGAACCGTCACCGAGTCGATGAGGTCACGACCGTTGGAATCGTAGAGACCAATCCAGTTGTCTTTGTCGGGGTCGAGCGTAAAATTCACGTGGAATGTTCCCCTGTTAGGCTTGCCGTCGGCCCAGAAAAGCACATGTTGCCGAGGCGGCATCTCGGTGAGAACATCGCCCTTGGGAATAGGATATTTCTTGGGATTGTTCTTGTCGTTGGTCAAGTAGCAGCTGCGCACATCGACGGTACCAAAGGTGGTATTGAAAATCTCTATCCAGGCCGACTGACAGCCGTAGTCGTCCTGATAGTTGTTTTCGTTGGTCACCAGCACCTCGTTGATACGCAAGCCTTTCCTTCCCTGTGCCCATACCGACGATACCATGAAGGCAGCGAACAGGAATATCCCTAAAATTTTTTTATTCATTGTCGTTATACTTTAAAGGTATTACAAAGGAATATTACCGTGCTTCTTAGCCGGGTTGGTTAACTTCTTGGTCTGCAACTGCTGCAGGGCGCGAATGATGCGGAAGCGGGTGTTGCGAGGTTCGATAACGTCGTCGATATAACCATACTTGGCTGCGTTGTAGGGGTTGGCAAACAGTTTGGTATATTCGGCTTCTTTCTCGGCCATGAACTTGGCGGGGTCTTCGGCCTCTTTGGCTTCTTTGGCATAGAGCACCTCTACGGCACCGGCACCACCCATTACGGCGATTTCGGCAGTAGGCCAAGCGTAGTTCATGTCGCCACGCAGTTGTTTACAACTCATCACGATGTGCGAACCGCCATAGGACTTGCGCAGTGTGATGGTGACTTTGGGCACCGTAGCTTCGCCGTAGGCGTAAAGCAGTTTGGCACCGTGCAGAATCACACCGTTGTATTCTTGTCCCGTACCCGGCAAGAATCCCGGCACGTCGACGAGGCTGACGATAGGAATGTTGAAGGCGTCGCAGAAGCGAACGAAACGAGCGGCCTTGCGCGAAGCGTTGCTGTCGAGCACACCGGCCAGGTATTTGGGCTGGTTGGCTACGATACCTACCGACTGTCCGTTGAAGCGGGCGAAACCGATGATGATGTTCTTGGCGTAATCGCGTTGGATTTCGAGGAACTCGCCATTGTCGATGATGGCACCAATTACCTCATACATGTCATAAGGACGGTTGGGGCTATCGGGGATAATCTCGTTGAGCGAGTCTTCGAGACGGTCGATGGGGTCGTTGCAGGGAACGAGGGGAGCCTCTTCGAGGTTGTTTTGAGGGATATAGCTGATGAGCTTGCGAATAATAGCCAGTGCCTCTTCGCCGTTTTCGGCAGCAAAGTGAGCTACACCCGATTTAACAGAGTGAACTTCGGCACCACCGAGGGCCTCTTGTGTTACATCCTCGCCCGTTACGGTTTTCACTACCTTCGGGCCGGTGAGGAACATGTAGGAGATACCTTTGGCCATGATCGTGAAGTCGGTCAAGGCAGGCGAATATACGGCACCACCGGCGCAGGGACCGAGGATAGCCGAAATCTGGGGAATCACACCCGAAGCCATGATGTTACGCTGGAAAATCTCGGCATAACCGGCCAGGGCGTTGATACCCTCCTGGATACGGGCACCACCCGAGTCGTTGAGACCGATACAGGGCGCACCCATCTTCATGGCCATATCCATGACCTTGCAGATTTTCAAAGCCATCGTCTCGGACAAAGAACCGCCGAATACGGTAAAGTCCTGAGCGAATACATAAACAAGGCGGCCTTCGATCGTACCGTAACCGGTTACGACGCCGTCGCCCAAAAACGATTTCTTCTCTTGCCCGAAATTGGTACATCTGTGTCGCACAAACATATCCAACTCTTCGAAGCTGCCTTCGTCGAGGAGTTGCGCAATACGTTCACGAGCCGTATATTTACCCTTCTCGTGTTGTTTATCGATGGCTTTTTGTCCACCACCCAGGCGAGCCTGAGCGCGCAGCTCAATCAGCTCCTGTACTTTTTCAAGTTGATTGCTCATATTTCTTATTTATTAGGGTCTTCACAAAGTTCGGTTAATACGCTGCAGGTCGATTTGGGGTGCAGGAAAGCGATGTTCAGCCCCTCGGCACCTTTGCGGGGAGCCTTGTCGATGAGGCGCACGCCCTTGGCTTCGACCTCGGCCAACGCATTGGCTACACCATCTTCAATAGCGAAAGCCAGGTGATGGATACCTTCGCCGCGTTTCTCTATGAACTTGGCAATCGTGCTGTCTTCGCTTGTGGGCTCGAGCAGCTCGATCTTGGTCTGTCCTACTTTGAAGAAGGCCGTCTTCACTTTCTGGTCGGGTACCTCTTCGATAGAATAACATTTGAGACCTAAAATGTTTTCGTAATAAGGAATAGCTTCTTCGAGACTTTTCACAGCGATTCCTAAGTGTTCAATGTGAGAAATGTTCATAATAATTAGTATTTAGTTAACTTATATTTTTTAGGCTACTGTTTTCACACCTATTATAAGATGGGCAAATTTACGTCATTTCGGTTTAATAACGAAATAAATCGGCGAAAATAAGCTCCCGGGCCATCAACCTTTTAGCCCCGCAGATGTTTTCTACACAGAGCCCCGCAGCCGCCTCCGGCCGATATGACAAATCGACAGCATTACTGACACGGGCGGCCGAAGTGCTTTTGGAAAAGACTGACAAAAGCAACATTTTCGAGAGCCTCGTTTTTTGGCATGGCATTTGAATATTATGGAGTGTCGCTCGCAAGGGCGGCGGACAATTAACTCTATTGAATAACAAATAAAAAAGAATATAACTATGGGAAAGATTATTGGTATTGACTTAGGAACAACCAACTCGTGTGTAGCCGTAATGGAAGGCACCGAGCCGGTAGTAATCGCCAACAGTGAAGGTCGTCGCACGACTCCTTCGATTGTGGCATTTGTAGACGGTGGCGAACGTAAAGTGGGCGAGCCCGCCAAACGTCAGGCCATCACCAACCCGACGAGAACGGTATTCTCGATCAAACGTTTCATGGGCGAATCGTACGACCAGGTAACCAACGAAATTGCTCGTGTACCTTACAAGGTGGTTCGCAGCGACAACAACATGCCGCGTGTCGACATCGACGGTCGTCTCTACTCTCCGCAAGAGATTTCGGCCATGATTCTGCAAAAGATGAAAAAAACGGCCGAAGACTATCTGGGTCAAGAGGTAACCGATGCCGTCATCACGGTACCTGCCTACTTCAACGACTCGCAACGTCAGGCTACGAAAGAGGCCGGTGAGATTGCCGGTTTGAACGTACGCCGTATCGTCAACGAACCTACGGCTGCCGCTTTGGCCTACGGTCTTGACAAGGCCAACAAAGATATGAAGATTGCCGTATTCGACCTGGGTGGTGGTACGTTCGATATCTCTATCCTGGAGTTGGGCGACGGTGTATTCGAAGTAAAATCGACCAACGGTGATACTCACCTGGGTGGTGATGACTTCGACCACGTAATCATCGACTGGCTGGCCGACGAGTTCAAGAACGACGAAGGCGTAGACCTGCGTGAAGATCCTATGGCTCTGCAACGGTTGAAAGAGGCTGCCGAAAAGGCTAAAATCGAGTTGTCGAGCTCGACTTCGACCGAGATCAACTTGCCTTACATCATGCCTGTAAACGGTGTGCCCAAACACTTGGTTAAGACGTTGACCCGTGCTAAATTCGAGCAGTTGTGCGACCGCTTGATCCAGGCTACCATCGAGCCCTGCCGCAAGGCTCTGCAGGATGCTGGCTTGAGTGCATCGGATATCGACGAGGTAATCCTCGTAGGTGGTTCGACCCGTATCCCTGCCATCCAGGCTATCGTAGAGAAATTCTTCGGCAAGACTCCTTCGAAGGGTGTTAACCCCGATGAGGTAGTAGCCGTAGGTGCCGCCATACAGGGTGCCGTATTGACCGGCGATGTAAAAGATGTATTGCTGCTCGATGTAACGCCTCTGTCGCTGGGTATCGAAACGCTGGGCGGCGTGATGACCAAACTGATCGACGCCAACACGACGATTCCTACCCGCAAGTCGGAAATCTTCTCGACCGCTGTCGATAACCAGCCTTCGGTAGAAATCCACGTACTGCAAGGTGAACGTCCTATGGCCAAAGACAACAAGACCATCGGTAAGTTCCACCTCGACGGAATCCCCGCTGCCATGCGTGGTGTGCCTCAAATCGAGGTTACATTCGATATCGATGCCAACGGTATCTTGAATGTATCGGCCAAAGATAAAGGCACGGGCAAAGAGCAAAGCATTCGTATCGAGGCTTCGAGCGGCTTGACCGACGCCGAAATCAAACGGATGAAGGACGAGGCTGCCGCCAACGCCGAAAACGATGCCAAGGAAAAAGAGCGTATCGACAAACTGAACCACGCCGATGCCCTCATCTTCCAGACCGAGAAACAGCTCAAAGAGATGGGCGACAAGATTCCGGCCGACAAGAGAAGCGCCATCGAATCGGCTCTGAACAAACTGAAAGAGGCTCACAAGGCTCAGGACATCGCCGGTATCGACTCGGCTTCGAGCGAACTCGAGAGTGTACTGCAAGCCGCTGCTCAAGACCTGTATAACGCTCAGGCTCAGCAACAGGCCGGTGCCCAACAGGCTCAACCGGGTGCCAACGCTCAACAGGGCGGCAACAACAACGGCAAGGATGTGACCGACGTTGACTTCGAGGAAGTCAAATAAACGAGTAAATCTCTAATCCTCTATACCCAGCGAGGCGTATCGCAAAACGCGATGCGCCTCGCTTTTTTTATGCCCGACCTGAATAGGGACGACGGGTGCAAGGCAGAAAGAGCCCGGTGAGTAAAGGGCCCTATGGGTAAAGCGATGATTCTCCCGCAGGCAGGCACGCCAGCCCAGGAACATCCCAAGCCAAAGAGGAACTTCCTCCCCCTCCCCTGCTCTCCCGGCGGCCACACGACGGTTCGGAGGGCTGGGATACAAAACGACGAAGGCCGGTGCCTGAATGGCATCGGCCTTCGTCTGTTATAACGGTGTGCTGTATTACAGCAGGTATTGCGAACTGATGGATTTGTTTTCGTACACGCGGCGAATGGTGTCTGCAAAGAGGTCGGCGATGCTGATGATGTGCACCTTGTCGCACAGCTTGGTGTAGGGAATACTGTCGGTGAAGATCATCTCGGTCATCGACGAGTTCTGTACACGCTCGGTAGCGGGGTCGCTCATCACGGCATGCGAAGCGATGGCACGAACCGAAAGGGCGCCTTTGCTCATCATCAGGTCGGCGGCTTTGGTGATGGTGCCGGCGGTGTCGACCATATCGTCGACGAGGATTACATTCTTGCCCTCTACATCGCCAATCACGGTCATGCTCTCCACTACGTTGGCTTTGGCGCGTTGCTTGTGGCAAAGTACCAGAGGCACACCCAGGTATTTGGCATAGGTGCTGGCACGCTTGGAACCGCCTACGTCGGGGGTAGCTACCACCATATCCTTGAGGTTCAGCGACTGGATATAGGGAATGAATACCGACGAAGCATAGAGGTGGTCAACGGGAACATCGAAGAAACCTTGAATCTGATCGGCGTGCAGGTCCATCGTGATGAGGCGGTTGATACCGGCCACGCTCAAGATGTCGGCCAGGAGTTTGGCGGCGATGGAAACACGGGGTTTGTCCTTGCGGTCCTGACGAGCCCAGCCGAAGTAGGGAACGACAGCTACGATAGATTTGGCCGAAGCGCGTTTGGCGGCATCAATCATTAACAACAATTCCATCAGGTTGTCGGAATTGGGGAAGGTCGACTGCACCAGATATACCTGGCAGCCCCGAATTGACTCCTCGAAAGAGACGGCAAACTCACCATCGGCAAAATGCTGAATGTTCATTTGGCCTAATTCGCAACCCAGACTATTACAGATTTTCTCAGCGAGATACCTTGAATTGGTTCCCGAAAATACCTTGAAGGGAGGTGTTTGACTCATGATTTTTTGAATGTAAAAACAGAGATTATTATTTTGAGACAAAGGTACAATTTCTATTTCGAAATTTTCTTGTCCTTTTTCATTTTTTCTATATTTCGTTGGGAAAAATTTTTTAATTCCATCTTCCACACCACGGCACCATAAGCGGGCAGCGTGCAGTCGAAGGGGGTGTCGGGGCTGATGGTTTTGGTCTCTTTTTCGCCGCTTATCAGCTCGGTGGCTTCGTACTGTCCGGCTACGATTTTCATCGTATCGAAGGCGTGCCCGGGCAGGTTGATGGCCACCTGGGCCGGGCGGGAGTCGAAGTTGACCGCCACCAGCAACAGCTCGCGGCCATACTTGCGCAAGAAAGTGTAGTGGCGGTGCGGGTTAAGGTGGGGATTCTCGCCGTTGACATACATCAGGTCGAAGAACGAGCCCTGGCTCACGGCCTTTTCGTGGCGGCCAATATTGAGAATCGTCTTGTAGAGGTTGCGCAGCCGCTTCTGCTGCGGAGTGAGTTTGGCTATCGAGCAGCGACCGCCGTCGTACCATTGCCGCACGGTGGGTACACTCCAGTAGTCGAAGATGGTGGTGCGGCCGTCGTGTCCGCTGAATCCCTCGGCATCGTCGCCACGTTCGCCCAGCTCTTGCCCGAAGTAAATCATCATGGGGCCGGTGCTCATCAGAGTAGCCACCGCCAGCGCGGGGATGGCCTTGTCGGCATCGCCGGCAAAGAAGGGCGAGGCGAAACGCTGCTCGTCGTGATTCTCGAGGAAGTTGAGCATGTGCCCCCCTATCCCGTCGACAGCCTGCCAGCAGTAGGTGAGCTGTGCGGCCGACACCTGGTGGCAGAGCACGCCCCGCAGCTTGTCGTAGAGGCCCACCTTGTCGTAGAGGTAGTCGAACTTGCCCTTCTCGAGGTAGAGCCGGTAGAGCCCCTGGTCGTAAATCTCGGCGATAAAGAGCACCTGGGGGTAGCTCTCCTTGACGCGCGAGATGGCCCAGCCCCAGAACTCGACGGGCACCATGTGGGCCATGTCGCAACGGAAGGCGTCGATGCCCTTGCCGCACCAGAAGAGGAGGATGTCGAGCATCTTGTGCCAGGTGTCGGGGATGGGGTCGAAGCAGAGGCGATGGCCGCCCATGTAGTCGACCCCGTAGTTGAGTTTCACGGTCTCGTACCAGTCGTTCTCGTTGGGGAAGGCTCCGAAACAGTCGTTGCCGGTAGCCTTGGCGGGGTATTCGAAATAGCGGTCGTCGCCCTCGCCGATGTAGAATTGCGGGGTAAAGGCCTGCCGGGGTATGTAGTAGAAGTTGTTCGAGGGCGAGAAGTGCATCTCCTTGTTGTCGTGCGCACCCAGATCCTCGACACCCTGCGGGGCGGCATCGGAGTGGTACTGACGGGCCACGTGGTTGGGCACGAAGTCGAGCACCACCTTCAGGCCGGCCTCATGGGTGCGGGCCACGAGGGCTTCGAACTCGTGCATGCGCTCGAGCGGATTCTCGGCCAGGTCGGGGTCTATGTCGTAATAGTCCTTGATGGCGTAGGGCGAACCGGCTTCGCCCTTGACCACATATTTATTGTCGGGGCGGATGCCGTAGCGGGAGTAGTCGGTCTTAGTGGCATGTTCGATGACACCGGTATACCAAATGTAGTTGGCCCCCAGCTTCTTGATTTCGTTCAACACCTTGGGGGTAAAGTCGTTGAGCTTGCCCGAGCCGTTCTGTTCATAGGTACCGTTGGGCACACACGAGGCACAGCGGTTCGAAAAGAGGCGGGGAAGCACCTGGTAGATAATTATCTTCTCGTCGGTCATATTCGTATGATAATCTTTTTTATTTATTCAGTTCGTTGATACGCGAGGCCCGCTTGCCGGTAAAGAGCTTGAGGGTCTGCTGATACCCCACGTTGGCAATATCGCGCAGGGCATGGATGTCGAACACGGCATAGCGCGCCGCCTCCTTCATGGCGATGAAGAGGTCGCACATCTTCATATCCTCGACCACATTGCTCTTGGACATGAAGCTGTAGGAGCGGGTGGCAATGTCGACAATCGACTGCTTGTAGCTCTTGTTGACCAGCGGGCTCACGTTGATGCCGATTACCGTGTCGCACTCGTTGCGTATGGGGAAGACGGGCAGGTTGCGCAGCACACCGCCGTCGACGTAGTGGGTGCCGTCGATGAGTACCGGCGGAAATATGATGGGGATACTGCACGAAGCGGTGACCCGCTCGGCAATCGAGCCCGAACGCCACACCACACAGGTGCCGTGGTCGAGGTCGGTGGCCGTGACCACTACCGGGATGGAAAGGTCTTCGATGCACTCGGTGCGCAGCGACTTCTGCAGAAAGTGTTTAAACCGGACTATCTTGAAGAAGCCGGCCCGGGGCAGTGTAATCTCGGCCAGGTCGTTGAACGAAAGGCCCGAGAAGAGGTCGAGAATTTCGTCGGGCGAATAGCCGTCGGCATAGAGCACGGCAATGACGGCTCCGGCACTGGTACCCGAAATGATGTCGGGACGGATACCCAACTCTTCCAACGCCTTCAACACGCCCACATGGGCAAACCCCTTGGCGCCACCGCCACTCAACGCGAGGCCCAAACGGTAGGGCCGGACCTCGACCGGAAGATTCGCTTTTGTTGCAGCCATTTTATTTCGCTCTGTTTTTCCCGCGAAGATACGACTTTTCGGGGAGCGAGCCAACAGGAGAAAGCCAACCATGGCATAATTATGCCTCCTGTTTCAAAAATATTTTGTTATCGATGCACGAATCGTTATCTTTGTTACACGAAAACCGACTTTGTCTGTATTTACAGGCTCTTTCAACGGAGTGTACCGGGCCGCAAAGAGTTGTTCGCGTGTTCGAAACCGGCACAACCAAACGTACAGTTTTTTATCGTAACACTAAAAAAAGAGGATTAAGACATGGGAATCAGCGAAGATATCAAGCAGGCTTGCGAAGTGATGGAACGCGGCGGCGTGATTTTGTACCCGACCGACACGATTTGGGGTATCGGTTGCGATGCGACCAATGCCGAAGCGGTGAAACGGGTGTATGAAATCAAGCAGCGGGCCGACAGCAAGGCCCTCATCGTGCTTACCGACAGCGAGCCGAAGGTGGAATATTATGTGAGCGAAGTGCCCGAGACGGCGTGGCAACTGCTCGACGTGGCGGTGAAACCGCTCACAATCATCTATCCGGGAGCCCGCAACCTGGCCCCCAACCTGCTGGCCGAGGATGGGAGCATTGCCATACGCATCACGCACGAGGCTTTCTCGAAGGAGTTGTGCCGCCGCTTCAGAAAGGCGATTGTGTCGACGTCGGCCAACATCAGCGGGCAGCCTTCGCCCCACAACTTCGCCGAGGTATCGGACGAGATTAAAGCGGCCGTCGACTACATCGTGGAGGCCCGCCGCGACGAGACGAAAGAGGCGGTGCCCTCGAGCATTATCAAACTCGAATCGGACGGTTCCATCAAGATTATACGCGAGTGATTAACGGCAGACGACAGACAAGACGCTATGTGTTGGGCGACTACCTGGCCTCGAATGTGGCCTGGTTTCTGTTCAACATCGTGCGGTTTCACTTCCCCGGCATCCAGGCCGGCGGGTCGCTGAAGGCGTATCTGCTCTCGTCGCGCGTGATCGAGGGGCAGATTATCTTCCCGCTGCTGATGATGGGGGTCTACTACCTGTCGGGCTACTACAACCAGCCGTTTTTCAAGTCGCGCATCCAGGAGCTGGTGCAGACCCTGGGGTCGGTGCTGGTGAATACGCTGCTTATCTTTTTCATCGCCCTCATCAACGACGTGCTGCGCCTCCGCATCGACAACTACGAACTGCTGTTGCTGCTGTACGGGCTGCAGTTTGTCTTTGTCTATGCCGTCAGAGCCACGATTACGGGCAACGCTACCGCCCTCATTCACCGAGGCAAGTGGCAGTTCAACACCTTTATCATCGGGTGCGGCAGCAAGGCGGTGAAGCAGATGCGCGAACTCGAAGAGCCGCGCCACTCGCTGGGCTACCGCATCGTGGGGTTCATCCGGGTAAACGACGAGACGGCCGACCCCGAGATTGCCGACCGCACCTACCCGATGGAAGAGTTGCCCCGCCTGTGCCGGGAGATGAAGATACAGGAGCTGATCGTGGCTCCCGAAGAGGACAATCTGGTGGAGCTGCACCGGCTCATCAACACGCTCTACCCCCTGAACCTGCCCATCAAGCTGGGCACCGACGAGTTCAACATCATCTCGTCGCGGGTGAGGCTGACCAATATCTACGGAGCTCCCCTCATCGACATGAGCAACTGCGCCATCTCGGAGGGGGGGAAGAACATGAAGCGAATGTTCGACATCCTCGTTTCGGCCGTGGCTCTGGTGCTGCTCTCGCCACTGTTTGTGGTGCTGGCCATCCTCATCAAACGCGACTCGAGCGGGCCGGTATTCTACCAGCAAGAGCGCATCGGGTATCGGCACCGGCCTTTCAAGATTTATAAATTCCGCACGATGAAGTCGGATGCCGAGTCGGGCACTCCCCTGCTCTCGGAGGAGAACGACCAACGCATCACCCGCATCGGCCGGGTGTTGCGCAAATACCGGTTGGACGAGCTGCCCCAGTTCTGGAACGTGCTGAAGGGCGACATGTCGCTCGTGGGGCCGCGCCCCGAACGCGAATACTTCATCCGCCAGATTGTCGAGCGGGTACCCTACTACGTGCTGCTGCACCAGATACGCCCGGGCATCACTTCGTGGGGCATGGTGAAGTATGGCTACGCCCGCAACATCGACGAGATGATTGCCCGGCTGAAGTATGATATTCTTTATTTGGAAAATATGTCGCTGCTGGTCGACCTCAAAATCATTATCTACACCATACGGACAGTGGTCACCGGCAAAGGCATGTAACATGTAAAAGGAAACTATATGATAGACGAAGAAGATATTGAAATAGACGACACCCCGAAGGAGGAGAAGCGGCACGACCTGATGCTGCGCCTGCTGTTGTGGCGCGAGAAGCACATCAACGAACACAACTTCGTGTTGTTTCTGAGTTTCGTAATCGGTATCTGCACGGCCGCCGCCGCACTGATTCTGAAATTTCTCATCCACTTTATCCAGAACCTGCTCACCTCGCACTTCAACGCCGACAGCGCCAACTACCTCTACCTCATCTACCCGATTGTCGGTATCCTGCTGGCGGGGCTCTATGTGCGCTACATCGTCAAGGACGACATCAGCCACGGTGTCACCCGCATCCTCTATGCCATCTCGCAGAAGAAAAGCCGGCTGAAACCGCACAACATGTACACCTCGGTGATTGCCAGTTCGATTACCATCGGGTTCGGCGGTTCGGTAGGAGCCGAGGCCCCTATCGTATACACCGGCGCGGCCATCGGGTCGAACATCGGGCGCCTCTTCCGCCTGGACCAGCGGCTGCTCATGCTGCTGGTAGGCTGCGGCTCGGCTGCTGCCATTGCCGGCATATTCAAGGCCCCTATTGCCGGTATCCTGTTTACCCTCGAGGTGCTGATGATCGACATGACCACCACCTCGGTGCTGCCGCTGCTCATCTCGTCGATTACGGCGGTGACGGTGTCGTACATCTTCACGGGCTACAGTGCCGAGTTCAGTTTCGTGCAGACCGAGACTTTCGAGGCGGCCCGTATCCCCTACGTGATTCTGCTGGGCGTCTTCTGCGGATTCGTCTCGCTCTACTTTACCCGCGTGATGACCCGCATGGAGGACATCTTCCGCAAGATAGGCACGCCGTGGAAAAAGTTTTTCTTCGGGTCGGCCATCCTCAGTCTCTCCATCTTCCTGCTGCCACCGCTCTACGGCGAGGGCTACGGAGCCATCACCAGCCTGCTGAACGACAACCTGAAGCAACTGGCCGAGGGTAGCTTCTTCTATACCGAAAACGACAACATGTGGGTGATGATGCTCTTCCTCGCCCTCATCATTCTGGTGAAGGTACTGGCCACCAGTGCCACCAACGGCGGAGGCGGTGTGGGTGGTACATTCGCCCCCAGCCTGTACGTGGGCTGCTTCGCGGGCTTCTTCTTTGCCTATGTGCTCAACCACACGGGCATTCTGCCCATGGAGCTGTCGGACAAGAACTTTGCCCTGATGGGTATGGCCGGGGTCATGTCGGCCGTCATGCACGCGCCTCTCATGGCCATCTTCCTTACTACCGAGCTGACCGGTGGCTACGACCTGTTCCTGCCGCTGATGATTACCTCGACCGTGGCCTATGCCACCATCCGCATATTCGAACCTCACAGCATCTACACCATGCGTCTGGCCAAGAAGGGCGAGCTGCTCACCCACCACAAGGACAAGGCGGTGCTCACCCTGCTGAAGATGGACAGCGTAATCGAAACCGACTTCATAGAGGTTCACCCCGAGATGACTCTCGGCGACATGGTCAAAGTGATTTCGCAATCGCACCGCAACATATTCCCGGTTACCGACCAGGATGGCACGCTGCTGGGTATCGTCATACTCGACGACATCCGCAACATCATGTTCCGCCCCGAACTCTACAAGCGCTTCTATGTGCGCAAGTTCATGACCATGCCACCGGCCAAAATCGAGGTGGGCAGCAGCATGGACAGCGTGATGAAGACCTTCGACCAGACCAACGCCTGGAACCTGCCGGTCGTCGAGAACGGGAAGTATGTAGGATTCGTGTCGAAATCGAAGATTTTCAACTCGTACCGCCGTGTGCTGGTACACTTCTCACAAGACTAAACGAATATGGAAAAGAAAGATTTACGCATCGTCTATATGGGCACTCCCGATTTTGCCGTGGAGAGCCTGCGCCGCCTCGTCGAAGGGGGTTACAACGTGGTAGCCGTCATCACCATGCCCGACAAACCGGCCGGGCGCGGTCACAAGATTCAGTTTTCGCCGGTCAAGGAGTATGCCCTCTCCCAAGGGTTGCCGGTGCTGCAGCCCGAACGGCTGAAAGACGAGGCCTTTGTCGAGCAACTGCGCAGCCTGCATGCCGACCTGCAGATTGTCGTGGCCTTCCGCATGCTGCCCGAGGTGGTGTGGAACATGCCGCCGATGGGCACCTTCAACCTGCACGCCTCGCTGCTGCCGCAATATCGGGGTGCCGCCCCGTTGAACTGGGCCATCATCAACGGCGACACCGAGACGGGCATCACCACCTTCTTCCTGAAACACGAAATCGATACGGGCGAAATCATACAACAGAGACGCATCCCTATCCTGCCCGAGGATAACGTGGGTACCATACACGACAAACTGATGGTGCTGGGTGCCGACATGGTGGTCGAGACGGTCGACGCCATCCTGGCCGGAACGGTGAAACCCATCGACCAGGAGTCGATCCAGACCGACGAGCCGCTGCGCCCCGCCCCCAAGATTTTCAAGGATACCTGTCATATCGACTGGTCGAAGCCCTGCGTGCAGATTCACAACCTGGTGCGGGGCCTGTCGCCCTACCCGGCCGCCTGGTGCGAGTGGGTATCGGCCGACGGCAACCGGTTGAGCGTGAAGATATTCCGAACCACCCCCGTACCGGCCGCTCACCACTTCGAGCCGGGCAGCATACACACCGACGGCAAGAGCCGCATCGACGTGGCCTGCGCCGACGGTTATGTGCGCATCGAGGAGCTGCAACTTGCCGGCAAGAAGCGTATGGCTGCCGCCGACCTGTTGCGGGGATTCCACCTCGACGACACGTTCAGATGCGAATAGAAATCTCTCCGGGATTCAACGCCTGTGCAGAGGGACGGACCGCAGGGCATGCCCGATGACGGTGGCCACCTTGTGCACCGGTATCGCCTTGGAGGCGATGATGAGCAGCACGGCTACCAGAATCATAAAGATACCTATACCCAACCGCAGCGTAAAGGCTTCGCCGAAGACAGTTACCCCCACGACTACGGCCGTGAGGGGTTCGAGTGCGCCCATGATGGCCGTGGGTGTAGAGCCTATGGCGTGGACGGCCTGCGTCATGGTGACCAGCGAAATGACCGTGGGCACCAAAGCCAGCATGATGGAGAAGAACCACATGCGCGGCGTGGTGAGCGGCTGCAGCGGCGTGTGACTGCCGAGCGAGGCTTGCAAGGCGATGGCCGCCATGCAGACGAGCAGTACATAGAAAGTGAGCTTAATCGACGACATGACGATGGACGAGCGGTTGACCACCACCATATAGAGGGCATAGGTGAGGGCCGAAACCAACACCAGCACCACCCCCGTGGTGTTGAGCCCCACACTGCTGCCGCCCCGATAGAGCAGCGCGATACCCGAGAGGGCCAACAGTATGGAGAAGACAGTGACTCCCGACAGCCGCTCCTTGAAAAAGAGGGCCATGATTACAGCCACCATGATGGGATAGACGAAGAGAATGGTGGCGGCAATGCCGGCATCGAGGTAGTGGAAACTGGTGTAGAAGGTGAGCGACGATACGGCAAAAAGGATGCCCAGCGTAGCGAGGGTCTTCAGCTCCTTGCGCGACAGCTTGAACGACTGGTGCTGCGCCCACATGATGCCGGCGAGAATAATCACCGCAAACAGAAACCGGTAGAAAAGTACCGAACTGGAGTTCAAACCCTCGCGGTAGAGGTAGAGGGCACCCAGCGGATTGGTGCCGTAGCTTACTGCCGAAACGATACCGAGTATCGTGCCTTTGACTTTTGTACTCATTTGCTATCCCTTTTTCGGGGTGCAAAGATACACACGACATTGGTCTCGAAGGATAAGTTTCAGCCTGTTTTTTTCGAAGGAGCTGTCAGAAGGCGTTCTTCTCGCCCTTGAAGGCATTGACTACGGTGAGGAAAATAATCTTGATGTCGAGCCAGAAATTCCAATGCTCGATATACCACACGTCGTACTCGACCCGACGCTCCATCTGCCACAGTTCGCGGGTCTCGCCCCGGTAGCCGTTCACCTGCGCCCAGCCGGTGATGCCCGGCTTGATGAGGTGCCGCAGCATGTACTTGTCGATAATCTTGGAGTAGTCGTGGGTGTGCTTGACCATGTGGGGACGTGGCCCGACAACCGACATATCGCCCAGGAATACGTTGATAAACTGGGGCAGCTCGTCGAGGCTCGTCTTGCGCAGGAATTCGCCCACCCGCGTCTTGCGGGGGTCGTGACGCGTAGCCTGCAACTCGTCGCTGGCGGCATTGACCCGCATGGTGCGGAACTTGTAGCAGTTGAACTCTTTTCCCCGGAAACCGGTGCGCTTCTGCTTGAAGAATACGGGGCCCGGCGACGAGAGCTTGACGGCTATGGCGATGGGGATGAAAATCACGGGCGAACATACCAGCACGACTGAGGAGAAGACCAGGTCGAAGGCCCGCTTCAGCATGCGGGAGTAGATGTTTTGCAACGGCTCGGGATGGAGCGAGAGTATCGGCACGTTGCCGACCAGCTGGAACTCGAGCTGCCGGTGGATGTAGCGCCCTACGTCGGGCACCATGAAGAACGAGATGTTGTGCGACTCGGCAAACTTGAGCAGACGGGTAATCTTCTCCTCCTGCCGCATGGGCAGAGCGCAGTAGATTTCGTCGACGTTGTTGGCCGTAGCAAAGGCCTCGACGGCCGAGCAGTCGCCCTGGAAGTTGGGCAACGACTTTTTCAAGGCAAGGTTGTCGTCGAAGAATCCCATAAACTTGTAGCCGTAACCGGCATCGGAACGCAACTCGTCGAGCAGCTTCGTACCCATGGCACCGGCCCCTACAATAACTACCCGCTTGAAGTTGTAGCCCTTGCGGCGGAAGTATTTGAGCAGCTTGCGCGAACCTACCCACCAGACGGCCAGCAATACCGAGAGGAGCAGGTAGAACTTCAGCAGCACCAGCGAGCTGATGTCGTCGATTTGCAGGAAGAATATCAACAACAAAAATGCCGCCAGATGGCTCAACACCGACTGCGACACTTTAATCAACACTCTGTCTACATGGAGGATACGCAACTCGTGCACCTTGCCGAAGAAGAGGAAAACGGGGAAATACGAAAGATTGAGCAGGAGCCAGATAATCTTCTCGGCAAAGCCCCCTTCGAAGCCCCCACCCCACAGGCACACGGCAGCATAGGCGATGTTCAAACAAAAGAAATCTCCGATGATAATCAGCGACTTTATCATATGTCCATACCGACCTCGTGCCATTGTTTCTCTCTCTTGTTCCGATCTATTTTTATTCGACAAACCTGCGCTCCCCACCCGGTTTGGGTACCGCGGGGGAAATAACAGGGCAACCCGGTTTGGAAGGGTCGCCCTGCGTTGGCATCTTATTTACTACAAATTCTTATCTATAAGTTGCACCTTCTGCTCGATAAGCTGCATCTCTTCGCGGATTTTCTGCATCTTCCGCTCCATCTCCTTCAAGAGGCCGCTCGACTTCTTCGACGAGATGTTCAAGAAGCCGATGTTGTTTTCGTAGGTTTGCAGCTCGGCTTTCTTCTGGTCATACATGCGCAACAGTTTTTCGCGCTCGCGATAGAGCTTGTCGTGGTTGCCGTCGGCCATTTGCTGAACCGAGGCCGAGAAGTTGCTCAGGCGGTTGCGAGTCTCGGTCATGTTGAGGCGGGCAAAGAGGATGTCGAGTTGAGCCTGATACTCTTTATAGATCTTGTCTTTCTCCTTGAAGGGTACATAGCCGATGGTGCTCCACTGGGCCATCAGTTCGCGTACGGTCTTTTCGGCTTCGGCCGGGTCGACCGACTCGTCGATGGCCTTGAGGCGGGCAATGATGTCGCGCTTCTTCTCGAGATTCTCCTGCTCGGTTTGACGAGTAGAAGCCAGCTGGCTGTTCTTCTGAGCAAAGAAGTAGTCGCAAGCGGTTACGAAGCGTTTCCAAATGGCGTCGGAGTGTTTCTTGGCTACGGGGCCAATGGTCTTCCACTCTTTCTGCAGAGCTACGAATACGTCGGTCGTCGCCTTCCAGTCGGTGCTGTCCTTGAGAGCCTCGGCCTTTTCGCACAAGGCTTTCTTCTTCTCGAGGTTGGCGGCCATCTTCTCTTTTACCTTCTTGAAATACTCGGCCTTGCGGGCAAAGAATTCGTCGCAGGTCTTGCGGAAGCGCTCGAACAGCAGGTTGTTCATCTTGCGCGAAGCGAATCCCAGGGTTTTCCAGCGGCTTTGCAGGTCGAGCACATGCTTGGTGGCCTCGTCCCACTGGGCAAACGAGTTGAGGGCATTCATGTCGATGGCCTCAATTTCTTCGCACAGCGCCGTCTTGGCCTCTTCGTTCTTGCGCTCAACCTCTTTGCGCGCCTCGAAGAAATTTTGATACCGCTTGTTTACCTCGGTCGAAGCATCCTTGAAGCGATTCCACAACTCCTCGCGCAGCTCCTTGGCCACGGGACCGATGCCCCGCCACTCGTCGTGAAGCAGCTGCAACTGCTTGAAGGCAGCCACCACGTCGTCGTTGGTGAGCAAGGCCTCGGCAGCCTCGCAAAGGGCTGTTTTCTGCTCGAGGTTCTTCTTGAAGTCGTAGTCGCGCAACTCCTTGTTGATTTTCAACAGGTCGTAGAAGCTTTCGACACAGGTCTGGAAACTCTTCCACAGGCCCGATACCGCAGCCGAGGGGAGGTCGCAAGGTTCTTTGAAAGCCTGCTGCAACTCCTGGAAGCGGGTGTATTGCTTGTTTATGTTGTCCGAATCGGCGGTAATAGATTTCATCTCTTCCAAAATCTGCTGCTTGCGGGCCAGATTCTCCTCGCGTTGTTTCTCGAGCGAGGCGGTATATGCGGCCTTTTTCTCGCGGAATACAGCCAACAGCGATTTGAGCGTCTCTTCCTGCTCGTCGGGTGTGGGGACGAACTCCGACTCGGGGTTACCGGCAGCGACGAAAGCATTGCGAGCCTCTTCTATTTCGATTTTTTTCTGTTTATAATAGGCTTGTTTCAATTCATCGACCTCTTCCTTCACCTCTTCAACCGGGCCCTCAATCAACTTTCGCAACTCGTCGATAATCTCTTCTCTCGAAAGTTTCGGAGCCGGCTGTGCCGAATTTTGTTCCTCCTCGGCGGGAGTCATAGTTTGACCTGCATGGAGTTCTTCTGCATTCATATCAGGTTTTTCAAGCTCTGTTGTCATAGTATATTCAGTTTTATGAAAGATAAAATCTTTATTCTCTATACAAATTAAAAAAATTTTTTTGTCATTTCATACAAAAAAGTCATATAATTTTCACGAATCAATCCTCTTTTTCGGGAAGTGGCGCCTCTTTCCCGGCAGGAAGGGCCTCACGACGGAGTATTTCGATGCAGCCGAAACCCAGGTTCACCTTCTCGCCGATGCCGGTCTCGTACATGATTTGATGCAACAGAGGGTCCATCGACACCCTGAATTTGTACATGTAGCCGATAACCTTCGACTCGTCGGGGGTAAATCGCATCATAAAGATGCCTTTACGCTTGGGCTCGGATAGAAGAGTCCACGAAAAATCGGTATTCCCCTCGAAGGGGTGACCGAATATTCTTTCGTACTTGGACAGAATCGAATGGTAGAAACAGTCGGCATACGAGGGATGGTCGGGCCCGATGTACTCCATGCTGCGGTTGGAACGAGCCACCATGAAGACAATGGGCGAGAGGGCCAGATACTCCGACACGGGGCCGAACTCGGGCGCAGGACAGTCGATAATCTCCTCGACCGCGAGCTCTACCCGGCTGCGGCGATCGCCCAGCACAAAGGTGGTATCTGCAAAAAGCGTCTCGACAAACTCGCGTGTCCCCCGTACGGGCAGAAACGAAATCCACATCTGTACCTTCTTGACCAGAATGTGCAGCCTATCGTTCTCGACCCGGATGCGCGGAATGTAGAGGTTGGAAAACGAAAAGAGCCGGTTGCGACAATCGTCGACCGGGGCAAACCCGTTGCTGGAAAGCCAGTGCAAGTAGGCATCGAAATTTTCACGAATGCGCCGATACACGGCTGCCGACAACTCGTACTGATAGCTTACCGGCAAAATGTTGCCAAAACTTTCGGACTTAACCGCCAAGACTAATTTGAATCGCATAATAACTACTCTATATCATTTATCAAAGGTGCACCGGAGGGTATCGACTTATACCACAAAGTCGAACTGTTTTCCGGCACAAACAAATCTCTTGCAACTCGCTGTAAATCGTGTGGAGTAAGACGCTTGTAACGGTCGACTTCACAATCGATATTTTCGGCTCCGCCCAACAATTCGTAATAGGCCAGGTTGGTAGCCTTGTTCAAATAGTGCAAATTGGAAAACAGGTCGTTCGACTCGAAACGATTGACCACCTTGTCGAGCTCACGCTGGTCGACAGGCGTGTCGCAAATGCGGCGCAACTCGACGTCGATGGCTGCCTCGCCCTGCTCGAGCGAGACACCCGGCGAGAGTTTGCCCTTCACCAGGAAGAGCCCCGGCTCGATGTCGCCGGTTACCGAGGCGTCGAGCTCGGTGAAGAGTTTTTCGTCCATGACCAACCGACGGTAGAGCCGCGACGAACGGCCTGAGGAGAGCACATCGGAAAGGGCATCGCAAGCCTGATAATCGGGGTGCCGACGGGCCACCATGTGATAGGCCTTGAAGATGGCATCGAGCGGCACATCGCGCTCGACCGTCTGACGACGGGGCTGGGTCTGCACCGGCTCCTGCGGCAGATGGCGCGGAGCAATCTGTCGGCTGGGTATGGGGGCAAACCACTTTTCGCACAACTCGACAGCACGCTCGAAAGGCAGACTGCCCGAGATGCACAGGATGGCATTGTTGGGGGCATAGTGGGCAAAGAAGAACTGCTTCACCTCGTCGAGCGTAGCCTCGGCTATGTGCGAGACCTCACGGCCGATGACAGGCCACCGATAGGGGTGCACCCGATAGGCCATGGGTCTGAGCAGCAGGTACGAGTCGCCATAGGGTTGATTCAGATTCCGCTGCTTGAACTCCTCGATGACCACCTGTTTCTGCACGGCCAGCGACTCGGGCGAAAAGGCGAGGCTGAGCATGCGGTCGGACTCCAGCCAGAAGGCGGTCTCGATATTGTGTGTGGGAGCAACCGTGTAGTAATTGGTCACATCGTTGCTGGTCCAGGCATTGTTCTCACCCCCGGCCTTTTGCAGCGGAGTATCGAAATCGGGGATATGCACCGACCCACCGAACATGAGATGCTCGAACAGATGGGCAAATCCGGTGCGCGAGGGTGACTCGTCTTTCGACCCTACATCGTACAGCAGATTCAACGCCGTCATGCGCGTAGAGGCGTCGTAATGGTGTATGATGCGCAAACCATTGGACAATATGTGACGACGAAACGGTATCACTCTCTTACTCCTCGATTTTCATTTTTATGATTTTGACATCGGCCACAGGGCGATCGGCGGCACCGGTCTCGACCTGCTGTATCTTGTTGACCACGTCCATTCCCTCGATTACCTCGCCGAATACGGTATACTCACCATCGAGATGGGGCGTACCGCCCACCGTGGTATAGGCCTCGCGCTGTGCCTGAGTAAAGGTGCGCTTGCCCTCACGCTTGATCTGCTCCTGCATCTGGGCTACAAGCGTATCTTGCAAAGCCTGCAACCCCTGCATGTCGCGAGCCTTGCGCATTTTGATAATCTCCTCGCGATGGTTGGCGGCCAAAGCCTGGAATACCGACTGTTGCTGTTGCATCTGCATCTGACGCTCCATCTGGTCGAGTTGCTGCGGGTTGTACACTTTGCCGGTAACGATATAGAACTGCGAGCCCGACGATGCCTTTTCGGGATTCACCTGGTCGCCCTGTCGGGCCGCAGCCAATGCCCCGCGTTTGTGGAAATACTTGGGGTAGACAAACTCGGCCGGGAGGGTATAACCCGGGTCGCCCATGCCCAGCATCTTGCCGGCGGGGGCATTTCGGGAGGTACCGTCGCCTCCCTGTATCATAAACTCGTTGATTACACGATGAAACAGTGTTCCGTCGTAATATCCCTCCTTGACCAGCTTCACGAAGTTGTCGCGATGCGCGGGGGTATCGTCGTACAGTTTCACCTTAATGTCTCCCATTGTAGTCTCCATAAGGACAACTGTCTCCTTATGGCCGTTTGAGGCACAACTCATGTTGAATATTATTAGCGATAAAAAAATAAAACAAATACTCTTATTCATATAACTCCTGTTTAGCCGCGTCGGTGCGAATCATGAAAGTATGCAAATAAAAAAACATCGGCCGTATGGACCGGGCCGAGCGACTTCTATTACCCGTACTTCATTTACAAAGGTACAAAATTAAATGATTTCTTAACATAGGAAAATAGAAATTTATATTTATCAAAAAAGGCGCCCCGGATTCAGTTGTACCTAGGCGCCTTTCATTTGCTTATTTTCAGTGAGTTATCTTATCAGCACTTTTATCGTAGCGGGACCTTTATCGGTGGTAAAATATACCAGATAGAGTCCGGCATCGACCGGGATACAGATGTTTTGCTCGATTTCGGGAATCGAGGCGACCATCTGGCCTGCCGCATTATAGACCGTTGCCGACACCTTCTCGCCCGACATCGGCTCGACCCAGATGGCCCGGTCGCGGCCGTAAACCTTCGCGGCAGGGAGAGCAGCAGACTCTACCCCACTGTACTGGGTGGTGAAGAGATACTCGACCGTTTGCGACTCGCCCGACTCGTAGACCGCCTTGACACCGGCCGTGTAGGTGCCGTCGGGGAGCGACTCGAAGGTGTAGAAGTTGTCGGTTATTGCCGTGGCCTTCGTCTCGCCGTTGAGATAGACGTTGTAGGTAGCCTCGCCCACTTCGGGGGCAGGAGCGTCGACCGCAGGACCTACGTAGAAGTTGTCGACCTTGAGCATCCAACCGTCGTAAGAGACGTAATTGACGGCCAGGTAGACTTCACGATTGACAAAGTCGGGCAGGTCGACCGTCACCTCGTACCAGCCACCCTCCTCGAATGTACACTTATACAGCTCGACAAACGACGAGGGGTCGGTCGACGACTCGGAGGCCAGTACCCGAATCGACTCGGGTATGCCGGTAATCTCGCCCGGATTGCCGTAGACGTGTGCATAGAAGCGCAGCACATACCCTTCGTTGATCTTCTGCTTGGGAGCGATAAGCCAGTCGTCGGAGGCGGCCTGCTGGGCTCCGAAGAACATCACATACTTCTTGCCCCACATCGTGTTGAGGTAGCCGTCGACATCGCACGGAGGTGTCGTGGCTTCGGGATTGAAGATAAAGACAGGCGACTCGCCGGCATCGAATCCCGGGAAGGTGACATTCTGCCCGTTGACCGAGAGCAGATAGTGCTGCAGGCGGTCCTGGTCGTAGGTAACCCAGTCGCCGAAACGGGTGGCAAAGTCGTCGTACTCTTCGAAGCTATCGCTCCAGCCCAAATCCTGATTCCAACGGAAGAGGGCGTCGGTCGTATGGCTGTCTTCACGGTAGGTAAAATCGACCGAAAGGTTGTAGGGTTCGGTAATCTTCTCGACCAGCGAGAGGTCGATGGTCATGTCCCGATCGATATTGACAAAGGTATCGAGCGGCATGTAGCGGTCGTCGTTGATGCCGATTACATACTCGCCCTTCTGCAGCGAGGCAAAGTGCGATAGGCCCGACCGTATGGTGTCGGTCACCTGGTAGCTGCCCGAGAGATAGCTCACGGCAATTCCATCGGCCGACCCTCCGTTGACGGTCACCTGTACCTTGACATCGGCATAAGCCGAGGCTGCCGGAACTTCGATTTGGGTAGTAGCCACCGACGACTCGGAAACCCGGTAGACCGACTTCACACCCAAGGTGTGAACGCCGGCCTCCAGATTGTCGAAGAAGAAGGAATTGGTCTGCACCGAACCTACCTCGCGATTGTCGAGATAGACGGTGTAACTTTGCGGGTCGTCGCCAGCCGCTATATTGCGATGACGAATTGCCCGCGGCAACCGCGCCTTTACCTGCGAGGGGTTCAGCTTGGCCGACCCTACGAAAAAGTCGTCGACCATCAGCATCCACCCCGCCTGGGTAATATACTGAATGGCTATATAGACATCTCGACCTTCGTATTTCGAGAGGTCATACTCGATTGTACTCCATGCGCTCCACTCTACCGACTCGTAGTTGCCTTGCGTCAACGGGATGAAATCGCTCTCGGCGGTTCCGGTCGTCGAAATCCACACCTTGAAACGCTCGACAGGTGCATCGGCAGCCTTGGCCTTGAAACGCACGACGTTGTTCACTCCCACATGTATCTGGGGCGTGATGGCCCAGTCGTTATTGGTGGTACCGCTGGCCGTGCGGATAAAACCCATGTACTTCTTGCCGCTGTACGACCGCAATTGCGGTGCGTAGAACCACCACGAGACGGGATAGACATCGCTGCCGTCGGAGGTTACCGAGACATAGGCTTCGTCGGGAGCCACAATCGTGGCATACTGCTTCAGCCCACTGTTGGGATAACCGCCCTGCATGAGTACGGCGGCCGACTCCTGGTCCTTGTCGATACCGGTCCACGGCGTAAGGTCGAGAGTAAACGAGGGGTAGTCTTCAAAATCGTCGAAGAAGTAGTCGGTCTCTTCGTTCCACACCAGCGAGGCATCGTTGGTGCCCGTCTTGGGGTCGTGCGCCAGTACCGCCTGCAGGTTGTAGGGGGTTCGCACCGGCTCTTCCATCACAATCTTGAGCACCGTATCGCTCTGTATGTCGAGCTCGGCATTGTCGTAGGTCTTCAATCCCTCTTTCTCAATAACCAACCGGTGAATGCCCGGATATATACTTTTCTCGGTATAGACTCCGTTAGCTCCCAATACCCGGTTATAGACCAAACCCGACTCGGTTCGCTCCAGATAAAAGGGGGTTCCGCTCATGTCTTCGCCCGTAACGGAGGTGACCTGCAAGGTGAGCGAAACAGTCTGCTGAGCCATCGCCGCCAGGCCCCAGCCGGCGAGGGTCATTACCAGAGCTAAAATTTTTTTCTTCATTGCTTTTCTATAAAAATTTGGTATTTACGTATCGTTGTCGTGTGCTGTTCGCAAAAGGAACAAAGAGGGCTCCATCGACCAGGAGCCCTCCGGGTATATTCTCCCCCACCCTGCGGGGGTAGACTTTAGCGCTTCATCACCCGTGTCGTAACGACGGTGTCGCCCTGAGTGAGAGTTACGAGATATATGCCAGCAGCCAGGTCGTGCATCGAGAGCGACTCGACATCGGCCGCCTCGCGCACACAGTTGCCGGTCAGGTCGTAGACCCGCACGTGAGCCACACCACCGCTCCAATAGAGGTAATCGGTCGTGGGGTTGGGATAGATGGCCAGACGGGGTTGCGACAGTTCGTCGACGGCCAGGGTGGGCATACCGGCCAGGTCGCCCACATAGATTTCGTCGAGTGAACCGCCCGCAGACGAACCGGCATTCTCGGTGGCGACAAAACGCCAGCGCAGATTCACACTCTTGCCGGCATAGGGAGCCAGCGATACATATTTGTGACGCCACCGGGTGCGGTCCTGGGTATAGGCCAACGTAGTCCAGTTGTCGGCATCGACGGCCCGAATCTCGAAATAGAGGGTACCCTCGGTATCGTCGACCTCGTCGAGCGGCAATTCGGTAACGGCTTCATTTTCATATCCTGTCTCCAACCGGTTGCACAAAGCTCCACCCCAGGCAAAAGAGGCCACCATGTCGCCCGTTGCAGGGAGGACAATGACCGGCGTGGTGAGCGTAGACTCCTCGCCGGCATAGTTGTGCCATACCGAGGCCGAATATTCTCCGGCATATGGGCCGATATTGTTCGATTTCCACTGCTGTATGCCATCGCCCTGATGATTGGCGGCCCAACCCATGGGCGGCACGGCACCCGTCTCGAATCCTTGGGTGTAGGGGAAGTCGCGAATCGACTGGTCGGCCATGGTGGTAAACGACCAGGTGGCAACCTCGTTGCACTTACCTACGGCATTGTAAGGTACAACTTTCCAATAATAGGTCGTGGCAGGTGTGAGCATGGGAATCGTATAGGATACCGAAGCGTTTCCATCGAGCAGAATGCCATCGAGCAGCGAAGTGGGATTGTTTTCATCGGTTCCTACCGAGAGTTCATACCCCTCGGCAAAAAGGGAGGGCTCCCACGAAAGGGTGAGCCGTGCGTAGTCGACATCGGTAGCTCCGTTGGCAGGAGTGGGCGTAGTGATAGCCAGGGGAAGGTCGCCCACGCCATAGAGTTTGGGCAATACCACATTGTCGAAATAGATGTCGGTCACCACCATGTTGTCGAGGCCGCCGTCGCCGATTTCGAACTCGTAGGTCCAGCGCAGATAGACATCGTCGCTCACTACGAAGTTGCCGTCCCGGTCTTTGATTTCAATCTCTTTTTGTACCCACTCGTTGTAGCGGCTGTCGTCGAGCGAACACCACAACTCGGTCCAATCGGTGTCGGAACCCTTCTTGTAATAGCAAATGAAGTAGGTGGTGGGAAGGAACGAGTCGTCGATATACTCCTCGCCGGTGGTTTCGATGTAATCGAATTTCACCTTACCGTTCCCGGCCGAGAGGTCGAGACGGGGCGAAACGATGTCGCAGGTAGTCATGCCGCCCACGGTTACCGACTTCACACCCGAGGTAGCTATGCCCTCGATCGTGTGCCAGCCTTCGTTGCGCGACCAACCGGCCGGCGGGAAGATGTCGCCCTCGAAACTCTCGAGCGTATACCCCTCTTCGAGCATCACTTTGGTTCCCGAGAGGTTGACCGAAAGGGTTCCGCCATTGGTGTGAATCTTCATTACCGTGCTGCGGGCCCCTTCGACCGTGGGGTTGTAGTTGATGCGATACGAAACCTCTTCGCCCCGCTTCAGCGACACCGTGGCGGGATCGAGCGTGGTAGAGAAGTCGGTACCCTCGAGGCCTTCGATACCGGTGATGGTCAAGACACCGTACCCGATGTTGCGAAGCGTCATGGGCTCGGACTGAGCCAGATATCCAATATAGGAGTTGGAGAAGGCATACGACGTAGAACCTTCGACCTCGGGAAGCTGCTCAATCTCCTGATTCCCCACCTTCACATCGTCGACAGCCAGCGTGGCAGCGGTGTAGTTCTTGTACAACACCGACTGAAAATAGAAGGCAATCGACACGTTTTTACCCTCATAAGCCTTCAGACTTATGTTGGGAGTCAGTTTCTGCCAGTTAGTCACACTGCCGGTAGCCGTTCTATCCCACGGCCAGGGCAGACCCGAGTTTTCTATATCTTCCTGTGAAGCCACATCCCAAAGGTCGTTCCAGGAGGCTCCGTTGTCGGTCGATACCTTGATAACGAAACGACCGTATGTTTTTTCAGACGGGAGAAAAGCCGAGGCATTGCACCAGAAGACAAACGACAGTGTAGCATCTTGAGCTATATTTACAACCGGAGTAATGAGCCACTCCTCCTTCGAGATACCGGCTGCACCTTCGGAATAATTGCTTACTACCTCGGCACAACCCGACCCGGCGATGGGCGACCCCGTGATTTCGTTCCAATTCAAATCCCAATGTGCAAAGGCCGTCGCCTCGAGGTTATCCGGCAGTTCGGTACCTGTGACAGTCCACCCTTGCGGCGGGAAATTCTGACTCTCGAAATTCTCGTTCAACACAAGATTTTCGGCGGCAAAAGCCCCTGCGCTGCCAATCAGCAGCGCGAGGGAAAGAAAAAGTTTTTTCATAGTAAACATAGTTTCGATTACTTTTTAACGATTTGGGTGGTTCGATGCTCACCGGCAGTTTGTACCGTCACCAGATATACTCCAGGAGCCAGCGCCGACATGTCGAGACTCTCGACCTGCTGAGCGGACAATACCTGTTTGCCCGTAATATCGGTAACGACTACACGGTCGCACGTTTCCTTGAAATAGAGCGTAGATGCCACCGGGTTGGGATAAACCTCGAGGCAATCGCCGTTCACCTCGTCGATACCCGAACCGTCGGTAATATTGAGTACAATCTCCTGTACCGTAGTTTTGGAGCCGTCGGTCACCGAAAGTTTCATAATAATCTCTTCGGCCTGTCCGGGGATACCCGACAATGTACCGCCGTTGGTACCCGGGGTATGGGTAATCCAGAAGGGTTTGCCTTGCAGCGTCACGGTCAAGGCATCGCCATCGGGATCGGCTACGGCATAGTTGTAGGTCCAGCGTTTGCCCACGGTAGCGGTAGTCTCGGGCACCGTAGTAAAGTAGGGCGCATTGTTGTCGCTGGCTACGTATTCGAAATTCTCGAAATAGAAGTCGTCGAAGAAGGTGACAAAGCCCTGACCCGGCGTATTGTTGCGGATGGCCACGTAGATGGGTTGTCCGGCATATTGACTCAGGTCGACATCAAACTCGGTCCACGACGTCTGGCTGTCGCTGTTGTTCTTGTGGGGTACCTGTACCGATTCGAATCCCGAAACGGGCGAGAAGCTCGACACGGCATTGTCGGTGGTACTTACCAGTACGGTGAGAGCGGCAAAGGGGTGATAGGTGTTGTCGCCGTCGTACGACTTGGCATAGAAGCGGAAGTGTGCATCGTCGCGAGCGGTCATCTGGTCGCTGATAATCCAGTCGACAGCCTCGGAAGCATCGCTGGCAGCCATGGTAGCCAACAGTTGGTCGCCCGAGCGGGGATAGATGTTGCGCCAGTCGGCACCGTCGGGTTCGGGCAATTGGTTGATGACGATGTAGGCATAGGCGGTACCGATGTTGGGATAGTTGATCATCACCGGCGAAACCGTAGCGGCGTGGTCGGCATCGACCGTGGTAAAGCCTTTGGGAGCAATGGAGCCGAACTCGTCGTCTTCGAAGCTGAAGTAGCGGGTGTACATGCCCAGTGCGTTACCCGATACGGGGAACGAAATCGAGGGAGCATCGTCGAAGGTGATGGTCATTTCGTCTTCGACCAGGGCCGAGGTTGTGCCGGCGGCAAAGGTGATGTTGAAGTCGACACTCTCGCGGCTTTCCAATACCATGTCTTTGTGCAGCGAGGTAGAGAAGTTGGCGTTGGCAAACGATACACCGGTTATCGTCATCGTCTTTTCGCCATCGTTCAAGAGGTTCAGCATCGCAGAGGTAACGGCTTTGTTGTAATTGACATCGCCAGCTGCCCACGAGGTGGCGTTGATGACTGCTTTACCGGCAGTGGGAGCCTCTTCAATCAGGATTTTGTCAAGCGATGCACCCGAACCCATATAGTCGACCGTGCTGTAACGCCAGCGGAAGTTCACCGTCTTGCCCCGGTAATCGGAGAGGACGATGCGTTGGCGTTCCCAGCTTTGCCCCTCATCCTGAGCTGCCGAGATGAATGCCAACTGGTGCCAAGCGTTATCAACTTTGATTTCGAAATAGAGCGTATCCTTATTGATGGTGGTCGTGCCTTGTACCGATTTGCTCAATCCGGCCGGTACGGCATTGCCCCAATAGAAACTGATCTGCATGTCCTTATCGGCAGGCAATGCAAAGGCAGGCGTCTGCAGAATGCCCTGCTGATGGGAACCGCCGGCCGAAATGTAGGCCGAGCCCTTGCCGTCGTACGTGGTGTAGTTGGTCAAATCCCATTCGGTATACCCCTCGCCGATGTTGCGCCAGCCCAGCGGCGGGAATGTCTCGCCGTCGAAACCTTCGGACCAGGGGAAGGTGCTCACGGTCTGGTCGGCCAGCGTGGTGAAGCTCCATACCTCGGGCGAAGGCGTTTCACCTGCTTCGTTGCAGGCAACGACTTTCCAGTAATAGGTAGTAGCATAGTCGAGTACGGGGAGGGCATAGGAACACTCGGTCACCTCGGCACCATTGACTACCGAGAAGTCGGAGGCCGATTTTCCTACATATACCTTATAGCTCTGGGCAAACTGTACGCCGCCCCAGGTAAGTACGAGCTCTTCGTTGAAGACATCGACAGCCCCATTCTCGGGCGAAGGAGTCGTAGCAGCCCCAGGTATCGAAGAGCTACCGTAATAGGGCGGCAAGATTACATCGTCGAGGAAAGTTGTAGAGTATTCGGGCAGGTCGTCCCAACCGCCGGTCGACAAATCGACGTCGAGCACATATTTGAACATGACATAGCAGTTGTCCGAAGCCGGAGTACCCAGGTCGACAGTCAGGTGCTCCCAACGGTTGATGGAGTCACACGAGGCTATCTGGGTCCAGGTATTCTTACCGTCTTTGGAGAAGTAAACCTCGAATCCGCTCTCGGAGGTGGCGGCATCGTCGGCCGTGGGTTCCCACACGTTGGCATAATTGAACTGCAACTCATACGAACCCTCGGAACAGTCGAGACGAGGTGTAACCAGCGTGGGGTTGTTCTCGGCAAAGCTACACGAAGCGGAATAATCGCCCGAGGTTGCATAGGCACTACCCTGTGACCAACCCTCGTCGGCCGTCCAGCCCAACGGCGGGAAGGTGCCGCCCTCGAAGCTCTCGAGATTGTACTCGTCGGGGAGAATGATCTTGGTTCCCTCCAAAGCGATGGAGACATCGCCGCCATTGGTGTGAATCGTCATCGTAGCCGACTTGGCACTCAAGGCCGAAGAGGGGGTATAGCGCACGTAAAATTCATATTCGTCACCCGGTTTTACCGAGACATCGGCCGGAACCAAATCGGTAGAGAAATCGGTACCGTCGAGTCCCGAAATGCCGGTTACGGTAAGTGAACCTACACCCTTGTTGCTGAGGGCAAACTTGTCGGACCACTTGCCTACCCCGATATAGGTACCCGGGAATATGTAAGAGGTGGGGGTAACCTCGGCTATGGGAGCCTCGATAGCAGCACCCGATTCGACCAACACATCGTCGATCCAGGCACAGTTACCTTTACCCGAACCGCTCACCAGCAGACAGTGCACAAAGGCAATCTTTATCGTCTTGCCGGCATAGGCTTTCAGGCTGAGCAGCGACGAGTTTACGGCCCATCCCGTCCAGGGATAGACTACGCCACTGTTCTCGACCTGCTTCTGGTTGAGGAACGAGAAGATGGTAGTCCACGACTCTCCGTCGTTTTCGCTCACGCGCACCTGCAAGTCGTATTCGTTTTTGAAAGCGGCAGCCGACGCCCCTTCCCACAGGAACGACAAATTGTAATTGGTATTGCTCAACGTAATTGCCGGAGAGATAATCCACTCCTCCTTTACCGGTTCAACAGGATCCCACGATCCGCCGTCACAAAACAGACTTATCGAGCCAGAAAGCGCCGACCGCCCCGTCTCGAGAGTCCAATGGTAAATGGCACCCTCCTGGGTATCGTTTACTACCGTCCAGCCATTCGCTGGGAAATTGGTTGCCGTCCAAGATTCAAAATTCTCGTTCAGCAAAACCTCTGCTCGCAATCCCACTATAAACAGGAAGAAAGCACAAATAAGCGTAATTCTCTTTGCCATCGTAAATATATTATTAGGTTTATTATGAAATTACATTACATGCAAAAACCAACAAAATATTACAACTATTTATTCACCTCTTGCAAATATAAAAAATTATTCGGAATAAACCTATATTTTCTATAAAAATATCACCATATAAAGCCGTATTTTTTAAACTTAGAATATTTATACAAGATAAAACAAATGTTATTTTTATAAAATTATAACTATTCCAATTGAGCTTTACAGTCAAATCCTGCGTAAGTATAGAAATTATTTCAAGTCTATTTAGCTATATAAACAATTAAGAATCAACCATATAAAAATTTATTCCACCAAAAGCGGCTACTAACAAAAAAATACTTCAAGAGTAAAAATCGCTACAAAAAGATTGATTTTATCGAGCAAAAACAACAAACATAAAAATCTCCAAGAAAAGCCAGAAGGGGGACAGGATAAATGGCCGGGAAGAAAACGGAGATGCCTTACAAGGGAAGAACAGGAGAGAGGAGCATCAGAAACAAGAACGCCGCCTCCTGCGCTGCTGCGAGCAGAAAAGCGGCGTATCGTTTATACGGATAACCGGGTAGATGCCGAGTTGTACCTTATTATATAATACAATTACATCACATCGTTGGCATAGACCCGCTTGTAAATACGGCGGAAATTGTCGCTCTGCCGATTCAACTCATCGACATGCGTCTTATAATCCTCGCCCCAAATACCCGACAGCAAATCGACAATGTATTTGTGTTCACGATCCTTTTGGAGCGAAGCGGCAATGAGCTTATCGATAATCTCCCTGTATTTGTCGGGGCCGGTGGCATGCAGATAGAGCGCAGCACTCACGGTAATCTGGCCGGTGAGGTCGACCCGGATGATATTGTCGGCCAAAGCAGGCATATCGTCGTCGCAGGTACCCATGTGGTTGGCAATATACTCATAGGTGAGCAGGCCATCGGTATCGCTGCTTAATATCTTTTTCAAATCGTTATTCATAGTTTGCCTTCTTTTGAATGACACAAATTAAATAAAAACTTTTGTCGCCACAAAATATTTCATAAAACAGTTTGTGCGAGGAGGCCAAAAAGCCTCACTTTTCGAAGCGGATTCCCAACCCAAGGAGCCTTCTTTACGAAATAGGTCGCACAGAAGCATTTCATACAGCCCGATAGCCATTTCGTACAGTCGGACCAAAAACAGTGCTGTCCATGCAACCATTTCACCATCTTTGCAACAGACTCCTCAAAAACAAAAACAAACTATGAAACTGCTACACCCCATCGGCCTGGTACTAATCGCGACAAGTGTGCTTATCGCGGGATGCACACGCCAGAACAAGACAACCGCGGAGTTTGCGAAACACAACTCGGTCTATTACTGGAAAACGACCTTTGCCCCCGACTCGGCCGAACGAGCCTTCCTGGCAGAGCACGACATCGACCGCATCTACCTGCACATGTTCGATGTGGCCGTAGAGCCCGACTACGAGACCGGCGGCTCCGAAGTCGTGCCCATCGCCACGACTCGGTTCGAAGCACGGGTACCCGACGAGATAGAGATTGTACCGGTCGCCTATATCACCCTCGACGCCCTGCGGGCCATGGCGGGGAAAGAGCGGAAGTTCGCCCCCCTCATCGTCGACCGGCTGCTGGCCATGAGTTCGTATAACGAGTGCGGAAAGATAAACGAGATACAACTCGATTGCGACTGGACGGCATCGACCCGCGAGAGCTACGCCGTGTTGTGCCAGACGGTCAGAGACTCGTTGCAGAAAAAGGAGATAGAGCTGAGCATAACCGTGCGGCTGCATCAGTTGCGCGAACCGGCACCCCCGGCCGACCGGGGTGTACTGATGCTGTACAACACGGGGGCATTGAAGGGGCACGACACCCGTAACTCGATACTGGACATCGCCGATGTAAAACCCTATATGACCCGGAAACGGTACCCGATTCCCCTGGACTATGCCTACCCCGTATTCGGCTGGGGTGTCAAATTCGAGGGAGAAAAATTCGTATCGATTGTGACCGAGGCCGACACGGTGTCGCAGCCCGGCGAGTCGGTGCGGCGAGAGCGGCCTGCCGCAGCCGAAATAGTAGCCGTCAAGAAGCTGGTCGAAAGCTATTTGGGCCAACCGGCAAGCGGCAACCTGCTGTATCACCTGGATTATGCACAACTCAAACACTACACCCATGAAGAGATCGATCAGATTCTTGGCCGTTAGTCTGGCCGCTCTGTTTACCAGCCACGAAGTTGCTGCCTGCTGGGAGCCCTGGTATGCCCCGGAAGAGTATTATATGTATAGAGTGTATGAGTCCGATTCTGCCGACCCATCGCCCCTCCGGGAGGACGAGGAGAATTGCCGGGAGTGGCAGCGGCTAACCTCGCCCGATATTCCTACGGCCGATATTTACCAAGCCGTATACAAGATGCCGCTCGAGGAGCTCGAACGGGTAGAGACTCACCGAATGGGAAAACACGACAACCCTTTCGTCGCGTGGATTGCCCAACGCGATACGGCCCTGCTCGACTTCCTGCTGCTGGCCAAGACCAACGAGTACATCCGCCTGAAGCGCAACTCGCGCTGGTACTACCCTTCGATGAAAATCGGGGCACGTATGACGCTCGAAGAGGTGGCCGAACATGCCCTGTCGAACCGGGAACCCAGACTGCGCGACCGCTATCTGTTGCAAGCAGTACGGGCACTCTTCACGCTGGGGCGATACGAGAGCTGCATCGACCTGTGGGAGTCGGAGGTGTCGCGACTGCCGGCCGACAACCTGATGCGCCGCCTGATCGAGCCCTACATAGCGGGGGCCGAGGTACGCACGGGACAAGCCGAGAAGGCTCTCCCCTACTTTGCCCGGACCGGTGACGTGGGCTCCATTCTCTTCTACACGGGGCAAGGCAGCAAGAACGTGTCGACCGTCGACGCCCTCTCGCTCGTGTGCCAATATGCACCGAACAGCCCTTACATAACTCAGACGTTGCAGAGCTACATACGCAGTCTCGAGGTGCCCGACACCTTCTATCCCTGCGATACGGCAGCGATCCGGGCCGAAAAGGCGAAGCTGCATGACCTGAGTATGAAGATGGCCCGCAACAAAGAGACGGAGGTACCGGCCATGTGGTACTACACGGCCGCCTTCCTGTCGGGCCTCGACGGAGAGACCAGCCAGGCCTATCGACTGCTGCGGCTGGCCGAGCGGGCCCGGTCGAACCCGTTTATCGACGCGTCTATCAAAGTATTCCGCATCTACCTCGATGCCCGCACACAACCCTGTAACCGGGCTTACGAGAGGCGACTGTTCCAGCAACTCGAGTGGCTCGACAAGCAAATCGTAAACCACCTGACCGACCCGGTACGCGACGAGACCACCCACGGGTACAAGCTGATACGATGCGCCAGCTTTTACTACTGGAACGACATGATGCGCCGCATCGTGCTGTCGGAGGTATGCCCCCGCATGCTCCAGGCCGACCAAACGACCCGGGCGCTGCAACTGGCCAACATGGCCGACAACCGGCTGCTGGGAGTCGTAGGCAAACAAGAAGTGACACTTGTCACAACCGACGAAAACGGAGACTCTCGGTTTGTGCAACAGGTATTGCCGCTGGACAAGTACCGATACTCGGGCGAGTTCAACGCATTCGATTACAGCAACCACTTTTTCGAGATGATCGACAGCCTCGGGACCGACGCCGCCATCGCCTACGTGCGGCGGGTGCAACGGCCGCAAACGGCATTCGACCGATTCCTCAACGCCCGGGGCTACACGGGCAACGACTACCTCAACGACATAGCGGGCACGCAATGCCTGCGCGCCATGCGATACGGCGAGGCCATCGGCTATCTGGGTGCCGTGAGCGAGGCCTACAAGCGCCACCTCAACGTAGAGGCGAAATACGACCCCTTCGCCGTACGGGCTACCTCGACCGAAAATCCCGCCGATTTCAAATTTGCCTTTGCCCGGGAGATGCATTCGCTGGAGCAGAACCTGCAGACGACCCGGGAGCCCAACCGCAAAGCCCGGCTGATGGTGCGCTATGCCATCGGGCTGCGCAACTCGTTCGACCGTTGCTGGAGCCTGACCCAATACTACCGGGGCAGCTGCTACTGGGGGCAGGTGTGCGAGAAGCGCGACTGGGAAAACGACCGATATACCCGCGCGGCTCTGGCCCGAGCCGAAGCCCTCGTACGGCAGGCTACCGCCCTGGTAACCGACGATGAGACGGGAGCCGACATACACTACACCCTGTGCAACTTCCGCACCGTGGCCCGGCGATACCCCCACACCCAAAAAGGGAAACTGGTTCGGGGTCATTGCGACCATCTGGCTGACTATCACGCCGAAAAGGTCGGACGTCGTTGAACCGGACCTTTTGCCGATGAAGCCCTGAACGACACATCGAAAAGCAGCCAAGCACGCAAAAAAAATATATCGGGATATAGGATTTCCTATTTTTTTAATGTAAGTTTGTTGGATAATCGAATCTATACACGACATTATGAACAACAACCTCATCATCACCATAGGCCGGCAATTCGGCAGCGGCGGCCGTGAAATCGGCAAGCGGCTCTCCGAACTGTTCGGTATCGCCTACTACGACAAGGAATTGATAAACGAAGCCTCGAAGTCGAGCGGACTCAGCACCGAATATTTCGAGAAGGCCGACGAACGCGCCCCGAGCGCCCTGCTCAATTCGTTCTCGATCAACTGGCTCACGGGGGCCGGAGGCTTGTGGGGCGACGGAGGTTTGTCGAATGAATACATCTTCAAATTCCAGTCCGACGTAATCCGCAAACTGGCCGAGACCCAATCATGCGTAATCGTAGGACGATGTGCCGACTATATCCTGCGCCAATATCCACGATGCTACAACGTGTTCATACACGCGCCGCTCGAGGATCGCATTGCCCGCATACTGAGCCGCTCGCAAGGAATGACACGCAAGGAGGCCATCGAACTGGCCGAAAAGAAAAACAAACTGCGCGCCGCCTACTACAACTTCTATACCGACAAGGGTTGGGGGGTATCGTCGTCGTACGACCTGTCGATAGACTCGTCGATACTGGGCAGCGAAGAGACGGCTCTCTTCATACGCGACTTTATCCTGAAGAAAGACCAACGTCCCAAGTGGGAGAAGAAGAAAAAATAGAAGCCCTTACTTTTTGTGCATCTCCAGATAATCGGAGCAGAGCGAATAGATGATACCGTCGACGATACCGATGGTAGGCACCCATATCTCCTGCGCGCCGATGTGTGTGGCTATCTGCAGATAGATGTCGGCTGCAGGCACAATGACGTCGGCACGGTCGGGCTTGAGGCCGAAACGCTCGATGCGCTCGACAATGGGATAGCTGTTGAGCTCGTTTCTCAACTCGAGCAGGCGCTCTACGGTGAGGGGCTCGCGAGCCGGTATTTTGGCCAGATGGTGCAGCTTGTTGATGTTCCCGCCCGAGCCGATGATGGAGATTCGGGGATATGACTCTTTCACCCGCCTCAAGTCGCGGTACATGCGGAAGAGTTCGCTGCGGCTCAACTTCTTGTTGAGGATACGCACCGTACCGATGTTGTACGACTGGGACTGCAACAACGAGCGGTTGCTGATGATGCTCACCTCGGTACTGCCGCCACCTACATCGACATAGACAAAATTGCCCTCCTGCTCAAACTGGTCGACAATGTGGCTGTCGTAAACGATACGAGCCTCTTCGAGACCGTCGATAACCTCGATGTGAATGCCGCTCTTTTCGGAGATATAGCGCACGATTTCGGCCCCGTTCGACGAGTCGCGCATGGCCGAGGTGGCACAGGCCCGGTAGGAGACTACGTTATAGACCTGCATCAACTGCGAGAAGGCGTGCATGAGTCGCAGCAGCTTCTCGGTCTTCTCGGTAGAGATACGCCCTTTGGTAAAGGTATCTTGCCCCAACCGCAACGGCACACGCACGATGAAGACCTTGGATAAATCGGTTACGTTCTCATCCGGATTGATACCCTTGATAAGCAGTCGCACGGCATTGGAGCCAATATCTATTGCAGCAAAATTGAGTTTGTCCATAAAGCCTATCTCCTTTCTGAGCGAAGATACGCATTTATCCCGTATGTTGAACGTCGCAAAGGCAAGAATATCGCCCCCGCCCCCCTATTTTTTGCATGTACGGCTCACCCCCGACTCAACCATTTGCCCCGCTCGCATGTTATACTCAGGTACAAACTCAGGCGCAAAACAGTGATTGGTTATGCTTGGGCAATGCGCCTTCTACCCCGCACCAAGGGGGCAAGGAGGCCCCTCCTGTTTTATTATCAGGTATTTATCAATAGTCGGGAAGGGCCTCCTTCTTTCAAAGAGTATCATCATGCCACAAGTCGAGAGAGAGCCGGCATTACTTTTACCGGAAATTTTTCTGTCCTATGAAATCGAGAATTATCTTCAACGGCATGAATCGCCATGCTTCGCCTGCGACTGCCCAGCCGGGCGACTGCTCGTCGGTGGTCAATCTGCGCAAACAATCGGGCCACCTGATTCCCGTGGGCACCCCCAAGTATCTGTACAATACCCAGGAGAAAGACCGCCGACTGCTCTATGTGCATACCTGCTACGACGGAGAGCATCACATCACGGCCAACGACTATGCCCTCTACTACGAGGTGAATATCGACCGGGATAGCGAAAAGATAACGCCTGTCGAAAAAGAGCTGTTTACCCTCAACGGGAGTACCGCACTGTCGGTTCAGTCGATTGGCAACACCCTCATCGTCATCTGTGCCGAGCATACCTACTACCTGCTCTACAAAGAGGGCGAATATATATTTTTGGGCGAGCAACCCGACTTTCCCGAGATTTCGTTCTCGGCCTATACCCGCTATACCGACGCTTATATCGTGCCCGAGCACACCTTCTCCGAGACCTACAACAACCCGACCTACCTTAAGACCGAGGAGACCAACTTCTACAACGGGGCCTACTACGATGCCTTTTTCCAACTGCAGGAGCAGGCCTGGAAACGGCGTTATTTCATTCAGCCCATACTCATTCGATATGCACTCACCCTCTACGACGGCAGTCGCATATTCTCGTCGACTCCCGTCATGCTCTCGCAGGCCAACCCCATACAGCCTTCGCAACTGAGAATCCGCATCAAAAACTCGAACAACATCTGTACGGGAACCTACGAGGGACAGATTATTGCCGAAAACTTCATCGTCAAATATTTCATTCACAGTCTGAACCTCGAAAACTGGAAGGACATCGTGAAGAGTATCGACTTCTTCGTAACCCCCGAAGCCACGATTTTCGAGACGGGCGAAACGCTGCAAGGCATGGACTTCAAAATCGAGCGTACCCAAGAGAACGGCAACACCGTCTTTTACGTCACGGGCGACATCTCGTTTCTGGACCGGAACGAAATCAAGAAACAATACATGCAAAGTTCGCTCTTCTACAAAATAACTTCGATCGAAGACTGGAGCAACCTGAAGGTGGGCGAATGGTACGACTTTTACAGCGACATACGCCCCGACATGCTGGTACACGAAGAGGTGCTATCGCCCGACAATACGACCCTGCTCTCAACCGGAGCGCAAGTGAGCTACGTGCTCAACAAGCGGCTGCACCAGGCCAACCTGAGCCGCAAGATGTTCCCGGGGTTCCCGCTGATCATGCAGACTACGGGGCGAACCAATGCCGAACCGGCCGAGGCCTATATCTGCACCTACCTCAAAACCGAGCGAGGCGAAAGCATGGTGGTGTGGAGCGGGACGACCGACTACTTCTACAACCAGCTCTCGCCCTTCATCTCCTACCCCGACAGCAATGCCTACCTGATGGAGATTGTCGTGAAAAGCGCGTCGGGACTGTACCGCAAGCGCATCGAGCTCACCCCCTCGGAGTATGAAAACCGGGCCGACTACCTCGACGATTCGTTTGTGGCAGCACCTCTGGAGGTCGATTCGGCAGCGGGCTCGAGTGCCCTGACCATCCCCTCGCCCAGCAACGACGTCTATACGCAGGACAATATTCTGCGGGTATCGAAGTATGAAAACCCGTTTGTCTTTCCGGCCGAACAAACCTACTCGGTATCGAACGGAGCCATCACCGGCATCGCGAGCATTACCACCGCCCTGTCGGAGGGACAGTTCGGCGAGTTCCCGCTCTACCTTTTTACCGAAGAGGGCATCTGGGCCCTGCAAAGCGGCTCGGGCGAGGTGTGCTACAGCAACCAGCACCAGTTGAGCCGTGAACCTATTTCGAGGGAATATCCCATCATTCCCCTCGAAGAGGCTATCCTGTTTGCCACTCCAAAAGGGCTATCGATTTTACAGGGTGCGACCACGCAGCAGCTCCTGGCATTCGACGAACTGCCCTACGAAGACAATTCGAAGCTTCAAGACTATCAGCTCTCGAGCAATATATTACAGGCAACCTGCGACACGACACCGCTCTCCGACTTCATTCAAGGGTGTATCATCGCCTATAACCCCATCGAAAAAGAGTTGCTATTCTGCCAACCTCGACTCGGATATACGGTGGTTCTGCATCTGCCCTCGATGTATATATACCGCACGACACAAGTCTACACCTCGTATCTTTACGATGCCACACATCTGTTGGGTCAGGATGAACAAGGGAATATCTTCGATCTGCAAAAAGAGATACGGAACAATACGGCACAGATTGTACTGCTCACCCGTCCCATCACGCTCCAGAGCGAGAGCTATCAACGGTGGAGGGAACTTTCGCTGCGGGTCTCGTCGTCCGGGAAGAAAACGATTCTCTCGTTATGGGGAGGCAACGATGCCGAAAACAAGTTTGTCACCGTGGGGCAGCTGTCGAACAGCGGAAAAATACCGGGGAAACTGACCCTGCGCATTACGGGCCCGGCCTACAAATATTATCGGATTTTCTTTTCGGGCGACGTGATGCCCGACTTCCATCTGTGGGCGGCCGACACGCTCGCTATTCCTCTCGACCTCAACTCCCGACTGTACTGACGGAAGACCGACGTGAAGAGACTCGCCTCCGTCCGGCTCCTGATGCAGACTATTTCACCAGCGAGAGGCGCACCGAGATACCGTAGTTGCTGTTGGTTATCGGGTAGGACGACGAGGATACCAGCGGGGTGTTGATCTGGTGGTCGAAGTAGGCTCCCACCGTGATGCGCTTGCTCAGCACGTAGTTGGCCGTGAGCTCGATCATGGTGGTGCGGGTGCCGCTGGTGGCCTGGGTAAAGTTCTGCTCGATGCGGCGGATGAGCGACTGATTCTTGCGGAACGAGAAATCGGCGTTGATGGTGAGGTCGTTGCTGACACCCGTTTGCGAGCCCCGCAGCTTCAGGATGGTGTTGAAGTTGGCAATCTTGTACCCGGCCCCGATAGTGAAATCGGTAGTCGTGGCCTCTACAATCTGGCCGGCGGCCGAGTTGAGGGTGAGGGTACGGGAGTCGTTGAACTTGATATTGCCGGTAATGTTGTTCTTCAGCGTGACCGAGAGACCGATAAGGGGGGCGAAACGCTCGGTAATCATCACCGACGAGATGTCGAAGGGCGACGAGGGTATGGGGTTGCCCGAGAGTTCGTCGCGGATGAAACCGAAATCGCCGTCCGACTCCACCCAGTTGAGGTACGACGAGTAGGAGCCCACCGAATAGGTACACTGGTAGGTGTGCGACAGGGTGAAGGCCTTGAAATACTTCTTAATCAGAGGCACCTGCATGAGGCCGTCGTAGGTGATGCGCCAGTTGGGCAGAATGGCCGTAATGTCGGGGAAGGGCGAGAGCCCTACCTTGTTGGCATCCATACCCGAATAGGCGGCCAGGAAGGCGGGTATCATCACGTCGGCCGAACTGCGGTTCACCCCGCCGTTGGCCACGTCGTAAGGCTGCCCGGCCAGGCCGGTCGAGGCGATAAATCCCCGGTTGGGATAGTTACCCTGAGCATAGCGGGCCTCGAGACGCGAAGCGATAATCTCGCGGTTGCGCAGGAAGTCGTTGAAGGCTTGCGACGCATAGCCGTCTTTCGACGAGCTGCTGCGGAAGGCGGTCTTCAGGGCGATATGGGTCTTGGTATAGCTTCCGCCCCGGGTGGTAGGCATGTCGGCATACATGAACTGCATCTGCGAGCTGCGCGTGTCGGTGCGGTTGCCCGTGAGGTTGATTTTCAACCCCCGTATCGGCTCGAGGGCAATCTCGATGTTGAACTCTTCGGTACGACCGATTACGGCGGGGCTTATCTGGGTAGAGTCGCACAGCAGCCAGCCGCGCTCCTTGGCCCGGTAGACATAGTTCTCGTCGGTAAAGCCGAAGGCAAAGTCAAGACCGGGCGACATGGGACCGTAGGAGTTCGACTGCCCGAATATGTCGCCGATGTTGGGCGAGAAGAGGGGCAGCGAGGTGGTGTTGGTCTTGCGGTAGCGCACACTGGCGTTGCGCACCATCATCAGCCCCCGCAACGAATACTCGGCCGCCTCTTTCCAGAAGTTGGGTTTCTCCTTGCCGGGGGTAATCACCACATTCAGCCGCTGGGTACCCTTGTCGAGAATCATCACGCTGTTGGCGTCAATGACTTTGGTGCGCAGGGCCACCCGCTTGCCGGCATCGTCGCGGGCCACCACCTTCACCTTCTTGTTGTTGAGGTTGTGCCGCAAGGTCACCGTGGTGTCTTCGCGCAGCAGAATGGTGCGCTCGAACTTGCGCTCCTTCTTTTTAATCGACTGTCCCCGATTGCTCGACGAGAAACGGCGGTTGATCTTCTGCAGATATTTCGACTTGTTGTAGAGCTGCTCGAAGTTGAAGCGGCCATCGAGGCTGAGCTGTCCCTGGTTGCTGATGGTGTTGCCCAGATCGATGTCGCTCGATACCTGAGCTCCGCGGTCCCAGGTATAGGTGGCGTTGTACTTGGCCGTGAACGACATGTAGTCGATGACCGGTATCTTGCTGAACGGCGCGGTATACGAGGCGTTGAAAGTCTGGTTGTAGTTCCAGGGCGTACCCAGGTTCTTGATGCTGGTCATCACGGTATCTTTCCAGGCCCTGTACTCGTCGGGGAAAAGCTCCTTGTTGACAGCCCCCACCGGCTCCTCGATATGAGCGTTGGTCATGGTCTGCAACGAGAAATTGAGCGACTTGGTGAGATTCCACGACAGCGAGAACTGGCGGTCCCACAGGAAGTTCTTGCTCACGCTGATGGGCAGGGCCATACCGCCCGAACCGCTCACGTCGCGAATCTGCTGCTCGTAGTAGTAGCGCGACATGTTGGTATTGAACGCGATGTTGCTGGGCAGGTAGTAGAGTTCCCACTCTTTCAGGAACTTGAGGTGCTTCGACTTGCTCTTCAACCCCTTGAAGGGAACCCACGGTTTCACAAACGGCGTGTAGGAGTAGGTGAAGCTGCCCCGGTAGTCGTAGGTATTCTCGAACTCGGTCGTGGGGTCCTGGTTGGACTGCCGGTTATAGGAGTAGCTGATCGAGAAGTTACCCGGGTCGTAGGGCATGGGGTTCTTGCTGCGGATGTCGAACATCACGCCCGAGAGGCTGAGGCTCTCGACCGTCGACCGCTCGATAGAGGCGTCGTTTATGGAGTCGCGCTCGTGCTGGCTGCCGGCATTCCGCAAGGCATCCTTGAGGAGAATATCCTGGTCGAGCGGGTTGTACTTGGGCGAAGTGCGCTGCTCGGTGAGCGAGTAGAACAGGGGGGCTCTGAGCTTGACCTTGTCGGGTAGGAAACGGCCCAACTCGACCATCGTGGCGATGTTGTACTGGTAGTAGTCGTCGAGGCGCCGCTCGGTGAGGCTCTGGTCTATGCCGCCGAAACCGGCCGTCTCGACATGGCCGGCAATATTGAGCGTGGCAATATCGGACAGTCCCAGGTTCATGTTGGCCTTGGCCGCCCAGCCGCCCGACTGGTCGAAATCGGTCAGGCGCATTTCGTTCACCCAGATGGTAATCGACTTGGTGGCGTTGGAGTTGTTGCGCACACCGATCATCATGGTGCGCACGTCGCTCAACGAGGGGTTGCCCACGATGGTCACCTTGTTTTGCGCCTTGTCGGGGTCGTAGATCGAATAGCGGGTTTGGAAGGTTACGCCCGAACTCTCTTGCCGTTTCTTGGCATTCCGCTCCAGCTTCAGGTCGGTGAAGACCGAAAGCGGAAAGTCGAACATGTTGGACGAGGGCCAGACAGCCTCCTGGTCCTGCGTATTGTAGGTGCTGTATGTACCGGGCTCGGTGAGCGAGAGCGGTATCTCGTATTCGTAATAGTTCGATTTGTTGTCGGAACCCAACCGCAGGAATACCGACACGTCGCCATCGCGCAGGTTGGTGTTGTCGTCGATGAGCTTCTCGGCGTGGACAAACATCTGCAACCGCTTGTAGGTACGCATGTCCATGCCGCTGTTTTTGTAGACGGCACGACCCTCGCCGGTAGGCAGGTCGGTCACCTTCAACGACATGGCCTGCTCGTTGAGCTGGGTTATCTGCGACTGTCCCGGGTCGATGATACGGGTTACCCCCGGCGGCAACACATAGTTGACGGGCTCTTGACCGGCATTCTCCTCGATATTGACTACCGAGACGTCCAGGTTGCCCTGGGCCGGCGAGTTGGTGGCCTTGTCTACGGCGTAGTCGTAGGTGCGCCATTCGCCCCGCACCAGCTCGAGGGTGGCAAAGCGCAAGTGGGTCTCGACCTCGAAGCCGGTCATAAACATACGGATGAAGCGGATGGTCTTGAAATCCTGAATAGAGCCCACCTTCTTCTGCGGTTGAGAGAGGGGCACCTTGAACTGGTACCACACGGCCTTGCCCTCCTGTCCGTTGCGGAGGGGTACGGTAGTCTCGCGCTTGTCGGTGATGTAGTTCTTGCCCACCACGAGGCTGTCGGGACAGAGCGAGATGCGGTATTGGTAGTAGCGTTCGTACTCGTTGAGGGTATTGTCCTGGTTGATGTCCTCGACATCGGGCACACTCTTGGACGACTGGTAATAGGAGTCGGCCACATCCTCGGTCGAGAGCGAGTTGCCCTCGGTACCGTTGTAGTGCTTGTAACGGTCCAGAATCGAGGTCTGGGCATCGTCGTAGTCGTGGCCGCGGTAGAAGTGATAGTTATCGCCGGCGGGGTCGTTGAAGGGCGAGAACTGGTCTTGCCGCATCTCCTCAACCACGGCAGGCGACAATTTGGCCTCGAGCTTGGCCAGATAATCCTTATACGACGAAAAGCCGTACTCCTCGTCGTTGGTCAGACCGTCGAGACCCACATCCTGCAGGGTGCGGGTTCCGCTCGTGTTGTCGAAGGCGTAGGTAAGCGACTGCCGCTTGGAGACCTTACCCCAGGCCGTAGTGGCTATTTGGGTGGTGTCGCCATCGATGGGCAGACCGTTTTCGAACGACTTCATTCCGTCTTTCAGAATATCTTCCGACACCTCACCCAGGTTGAAGTAGAGTTCTCCGCCCTTGTGGTTGGTCTGGTTCTCGTCGAGGAAGGGGTCCATGAGCCAGAACTGGATATACTCGATGTTGGACGATTCGAAGTCGGTATAGTCCATTTTGCGCATGATACCGCCCCACCGTTTTTCGGGATTGAGCAACCGGCCCTGCTCGTCGATGTTGTCGGCATCGAGGTTGTAGGGGCCCCGCTCCTGCGGATAGTACGAGAGGTTGAGTGTCTGCTGCGTCGTGGATTCGCCGTAGTTGATCTCCTTGTTGGGGAAAATCTCGCGCACGCTCACCTCGCGCACGTAGGGGTTGGAGAGCTGGTCCAGGTCGTTCTTCAAGTGAGCGGGTATGAGGCTCGAGGTCTTCTGCGTGAACATGCGGTCGATGTAGTACCACGACAGCAAGGCGCGGTTCTGCCCGTAGCGCACGTCGTTGGAGTAGCGGGCTTCGGGGAAAAGCGCGTCGGAGGCGGCATCGTAGGGAGTCGAAGCCAGCGTCCACGAGTAAGGCGACTTGAGGTCGAGGCCCGTCTGGGTCGACTCGAAGTCGTCGATATAGGAGGAGCCTTGCGAGCTGCCGGTCTTGGACTGGTGGGGAATGAGCTGGGCAAACTCGGCGGTGAGGGCCAGAGTCGACGGCGCCGTAGCGTTGACGGTGGGAATCTTGTTCATCCAGTTGGTGAGCCACTGGAAACTGGTGTTGTACGACAGGTTCACACCCCACAGCGTGTTGTTGAGCACCTCGTCGCCCATACTCACCTTCTCGGTCAGGGGCTTTTCGCTCAGGTGCATGATGGTGGCCCCGATGTTGAAGTCTTTGGAAAAGGCGTAGTTGAGGTCGAGGCCCAACATGGTCTTGCGCTGCATGTTGAACATCGACTGGTTCTCGAGCGAAACGCTGATGGGGGTACCCGACTCGATGATGCTCTGGTTCAAGATGGTAACGACACCCATGGCATAGTCGACAATGTAGTCGGAGTTCTCGACCAGCGTCATACCGCCGGCGGTCACCACCACCGACCCCCGCGGCACGTTCATGGCGTTGAGGCTTATCTCGGCACCCGACGAGGCCTTGTATTCGCCAGTCATGATGAACTTGTTCTTCTCGGAGACCTGCTGGGCCACGGTGAGGGTCGAGTCGTACAACTCCTGATAGACATACTTCTCGGCAATGGCCGCGTTGCCTATCTGTTCGGCCAGGTGGCTGCCGAAGGGCTCGATGACCGGGAAGATGATGCGGCCGTTCGACGACTGTACGGTATAGCCCTCGATGTAGTCGAAGATACCGTCGGAATACTCGGTTTCGTTGGCATCCAGGCGGTCGAGGTTCATCACCTGCAAGAGGGTCTTGTTGGCAATGTTTCCCTCGGGTATGTTGTTGACGGCCACGCCGGTGGAGTCGCTCATATACTTGATATAGAGGCGGAACTTGTCTTTCTGCACCTGATAGGCGCCCAACGAATAGACGTTTTTCATCATCAGGTCCCAGATAGGCAGCGAGGTCGATACGGTCGAACTCTTCAGCATCTTCAGGTAGAGGCACTGGTCGGTATCGGTCACATCGCCCGAAAACTCGCCCACCTGGTAGACCTGCCCGTTGTAGGTATACTCGTAGGCCACGGCCAGCATCTCGTCGGCATTGAGCTTGCTCTTGAGCGAGATGTAACCCAACTGCGCATTCAACGTATACTCCGACGAGGAGAGCTTGCGGGCACTCTCGATCTTCACATAGTCCTGACCGCCCTCGATTCCGTAGGCCGAGAGGGGCTCCAGCGCCTGGGTCACCAGGTTGATGTTGCGGGCATCGGGGTAACCGTTCTTGATTTCGGAGTAGAGCGAGTTGGAGTTGTTCATCGGGTTGGGCTGGGCCGTCGTCGAAATCCAGTGCGAGTTGCCTATGCGGCTGTTCTCGGCCAAATCCATGAAGCCCACGATGTTGCGCGACTCTTCGTAGCTGCCCTGCTTGTTGGTAATCCACACCTCGATGCGGTTGATGCTCACCCCCGACGATACGTAGGGCAGCTTCGAGGCAAACTTGTCGTAGTTGTCGCGGAAGAAGTGGGCCAGGAAGAAGTGGCGGTTCTCGTCGTAGGCATCGGCCTGAATCTCGAAGGGGGTCGTCTGGGCACCGCCGCTGGCGTTGACCGTCTTCGACTCGGACTGCTGCTGCGAGATCAGGGCCGTGGCGGTGAGCTTGCCGAACTGCATGGTAGTCTTGATACCGAAGAGGGCCGTGCTGCCTCGTATGAGCGACGACCCGGTAGTCATGCTCACGTTACCGGCCTCGATGTTCTTGATGATTTCGTCCTCCTTGCCCTCGTATTGCAACTTGAGGTTCTTGGAGTCGAAGTCGAAGGTCGCATCGGTGTTGTAGTTCATGTTGAACGACATCTTGTCACCCACCTTGGCGGTGACCGATGCCTGTATCTTTTCGTCGAAATCGAAGTAGGTCTTTTTACGCGAACTCATCGGCAGGGCCGGGTTGTCGAGCTTGTTGTACTTCAAGCCCATATTCAGCTCGATAGAGCCTTGGGTGGTCAACTGCACGCCGCCGGGGCCGAAGACCTTCTCGAGGGGCCCGAGCGAAAAGTTCATGTCGAGGAAGTTGAACTCCGACTTGCTGTTCTCGGCAAAGTTCTGGGCATTGCGCTCGCGGTAATACTGCTGCATCGACTTGCGCAGCGTGTATTCGTTGTACTCGTCGGCCGAGAGCATGAAGGGGGTAGTGACATCGACACCGGCCACCCGCGTGTGAATCACATAGCAGTTGGTCTCGGGGTCATACTCCACCTCGGTCTTCAGGTTCGACGGGTTCTCCAGGTCTACAGGAGCCTTCTTGTCAATCTCGTCGTACGACTCGGGCACCGTTTTGGCCACGGGGAAACGCATCTCTATCGAGTCGGAAGCCGGACGATCGGCACTCCCCGCCTGCGCCGCCTGGGCGTTGCGCGCGGTATTCTGCGGCTCGGCCACCTGCAAGGCTGCAAAAGCGGAATAGACACCTAATCCGCTCAAAGCCAAAGCCACTATCGTTCCAATCCTTATCCGTCTTCTCATTCGATACTCCTGCACATAATCCCCGCTCGCCTTTCAAAGAGAAAAGGCACTGCGTCGGTATCAGAGCATTTTCAGAGCCTGTTTGATAACCGCCTCGACCTTCATCGAAGGGGTCTCGCGCAACAGTTTCTGCACCGCCTTTTGCGATTGAGGCTGCGAAAAGCCAAGCATCACCAACGCCGCCACGGCTTCCTCGTAAACCTCGGAGGCTGCGGGCGTACTTATTACTAACGGATTGTCGGTAGGTTTTATTTTATCCTTCAAGTCAACAATTACACGTTGTGCCGTTTTCGCCCCGATTCCCTTCACCGATTTCAGCAAATTCAGATTCTCCGAGACGATGGCCTGCTCCAGTTCGGCCGGATTGAGCGACGACAGAATCATGCGCGCCGTGTTGGGCCCCACCCCCGAAACCGAGATGAGCGACACAAACAGCTCCCGCTCGTGACGGTCGCCGAAACCGTAGAGCTGGTAGGCATCTTCGCGGATAGCCTCATACACATAGAGCCGCGCCGTTTTCCCCTTGGCCAGACCCGAATAGGTGTTCAACGAAATATTGAGCAGATAGCCTATGCCCATGCACTCGATTACGGCCGTGGCAGGAGTCACCTCTACCACCTCGCCGGTAATATATTCGATCATAATCCTCTCTTTTTCAAATTATTCATATTCAATAACCCGGACCTCGACCGGGATGCTCCCGGCATCGGCCCCTGCCGCTTGCCGGCCACGGCGGCCCTCGCCCGTATCGGATTGCAAACTTAGCAATTTATCGGGAATCGGGGAAATATCGCCCCGCCAAATCGCACGGGATGCACCCCCGCCGACCGGCCTGTGGCCGAAATAATTTGGCCGGATTGTACGTTTATCGATATAGAAATAGTTGTCTTTGTGGTATTTTTTCTACTTTTGTATAGATAAACGGAGCGGCCGCCGGGCACCCGGGCAGGAGTTCTGCCGGAGGAGCTGCGGGCGTTCCATGGAGTTACGAATCTATCATCACTCTCGAAATGAAAAGAATAGCATTTACCCTCATGTGCGCCATCGCACTGATTTCGTTCCGGGCCCAGGCCTTTACACTGGAAGATATTACGTCCGAAAAATTCCGTCCGCACGATGTGGCCGAGACCTACCCCTCGACCGACGGGGTGCACTACTACGCCGCCACCAACGGCAACACCCGCATTGTCAAATGTGAATACCGCACCGGCCACGAGGTCGACACCCTCTTCGACGTGAAGACGGCCCGCGAGTGCGACCTGAAGAGCTTCGACGGCTTTTCGCTCAGCCCCGACGAGAAGCACCTGCTCATCTATGCCGACTCCGAACCCATCTACCGCCGCTCGTTCAAGGCTACCTACTACACCTTCGAGATACGCCGCAACCTGCTCAAGCCGCTCTCCGAGGGGGGCAAGCAACAGGTAGCCGTCTACTCGCCCAACGGCCGCATGGTGGCCTTCGTGCGCGACAACAACATCTATATCAAGAAACTCGACTACGGCACCGAGGTGGCCGTGACCCGCGACGGCAAGCGCAACCAGATTATCAACGGTGTGCCCGACTGGGTCTATGAGGAGGAGTTTGCCATGACTTCGACCCTGCAATGGTCGCCCAACGACGAGACGCTGGCCTTTGTCAAGTTCGACGAGAGCCAGGTGCCCATGTATGCCTTCCAACTCTACGAGGGCTACTGCCCCGCCTACCCCGAATACCGCTTCTACCCGGGCAGCTTCACCTACAAATACCCGGTAGCGGGCGAGACCAACTCGCGGGTATCGGTCTACTCCTACACCGTCGACACGCGTGCCCTGAAGGAGATGAAGCTGCCGATTTCGGCCGACAGCTACATCCCCCGCATCCAGTTTACCCCCGACCCCGACCGGCTGGCGGTGGTCACCCTCAACCGCACCCAGAACGAGATGGACATCTACGCCGTCAATCCCAAATCGGGCGTGTCGAAACTGCTGTTGCGCGAAACCGACAAGGCCTGGATCGACGAGCCCATCCTCGACAACCTCGCCTTCTACCCCGACTTCTTCATCCTGGCCAGTTGCCGCAGCGGCTACCAGCACCTCTACCGCTACAACTACAACGGCACGCTGGCCCGCCAGATTACCCGCGGCGAGTGGAACGTGTCGAGCTTCCTCGGCTACGACGCCAACAGCGGCTCCTATTTCTACGAGTCGAATCAGGAGGGCCCGCTCTACAAGGCCATCTACAAGATAAATGCCAAGGGGGTGGAGACCAAGCTCTCGACCCTGAAGGGCACCAACACCGCCGTGTTCAACCCCTCGTGCACCTATTTCATCAACCGGTACAGCAGCAGTAGCGAGCCGCTGGTGGTGACGGTGTGTGATGCCCGCGGCAAGACGCTGCGCACCCTCGAGGACAATGCGGCTCTCAAGACCTTTGCGGCCCAGAGCCAACTACCGGTGAAGGAGTTTTTCACCTGCCCCAATGCGGCGGGCGAACCGATGAACGGCTACATGCTCAAGCCGCTCAACTTCGACCCCTCGAAGCGTTACCCGGTGGTGATGTCGCAATACAGCGGACCCGGTTCGCAATCGGTACTCGACGACTGGAAAGTCGATTGGGAGTATTACCTGGCCAGCCAGGGATTCATCGTGGCTTGTGTCGACGGTCGGGGTACCGGCGGCCGCAGCCGGGCCTACGAGACGGCCGTCTACATGCATCTGGGCAAATACGAGACCGAAGACCAGGTGGCCGGGGCGCGCTACATGAGCTCCCTGCCCTATGTCGACGGTAACCGCATCGGCATCTACGGCTGGAGCTACGGCGGATACGAAACCCTCATGGCCATGTCGACCGGCGGGGGCATCTACCGCGCCGGAGTGGCCATCGCTCCCGTGACCGACTGGCGTTACTACGACACCATCTATGCCGAGCGTTTCATGCGCACCCCGCAGGAGAACGGCGACGGCTACCGCCAATCGGCCCCCATCACTCACGCCGCCAACCTCAAGGGCAATCTGCTCATCGTCTCGGGTACGGCCGACGACAACGTACACTATCTCAATACGTTGCAATATTCGGCCGCTCTGGTCGAGGCCGGTATCCAGTTCGATTCGCAGATCTACACCAACAAAGACCACCATATCCGCGGCTGCAACACCCGACTGCACCTGTTCACGCGGGTGTGCAACTTCTTCAACGACAAGCTGAACCGATAAACACCTGCCTACCCCGTGATGAAGAATCGTGAAATAAGCTGGACCAACATCTACTCGCTGCAGCTCCTGCCGGCTGTCGTGCTGTGGGTGCTCACGCCTCTGCTCGGCGAGTGGGTAATTACCATCGCCTCGATTGTCGTGGGGGCCCTTTGCATGTACAGTGCTTCTTTCTTCATCAAGCTGTATAAAGGTTGCGGGACCATTATCTGGGTGGTTGGATGGGCTCTTTTATTAAGTGGAGTCCTATGGATTGGGGTACTGTTGCTCCATCTTCCATTTGTCCCGATGGTCCTCTTCCAGGCTCCCTTCATGGCGTTGCTCACCTATCTGTTCGAGCAGCACAACATCCAGCCCACCTTTTGCCTCCAGTGTGTCGTCAAACGGGGCGGTATTTGGGAGCGCAACCTGCTGGGCGACTATACCCGGCTCGAAGCCTACTACATCATCCGCATCCTCCTCTTCGGATCACTTATCGTGGCGGTGGTCGCGTGGGCACTCTTCCTCTGGGGCATCGATACCCAGAGCCGGCTGGGCCGCTATTTCTATCTCTTCTTCCCGGCAGCCTTGTGCGTGGCCCTTATTCTCTTCGAGACCATTCGTCGCTGGCTTTTAGAGATGGCGATTCATCCGTCGGGGAAAGGGTTGTCATTAACTACTTCAGTTGAATCTGGAGGGAAACAACACTTTTATGGAATTATTCGTATCTTGACTATATGCCAAGAACAAATATTTCTTATAGAACGAAAGGAAGAAAGGGAACATGAGAGGGAGAATAGCTCAGGATTAGATATTCCTATACACAAAACATATGCAGACTGTATTGCTAGCGAAAAAGAATTAGTATATCAAATCATTTCGGAAGAATTACAAATTGAAAATCCTAATTTACGACATTTAAATTCCACAATCTCCGAGAATAGATCACGACAAGTTGGACATTATATTTTATTTCTCTCCGACAAAGATACGCCTAAAATGAACCGCTACCCCGGCCGCTGGTATACGGTCAAAGAGATTGCTCGGCTTAACCGGGAGCACCGGCTCCACCCCCTCTTCCGGGAGTGCTACGCCCGCCTCTGCACGGTGGTCAATGCCGCCCGCACCTACCGCATGAACGGCGAGCGGCGATACCCCATCCGGGGCTACAAGCCGGCCTTTACGCTGCGCCACCTGCAAGAACTGAACATCGAGTTCGACGACCCCATCTGGCTCTATGTGAGCCGCCACAACGAAGACCGGCTGCTGGGGCGCATCGACCTCTGGTTCCAAAAACTGTTACGAAAACGTCACTCTTCAACCTGCTGCGATGCTTGACTTGATAACCATACTGGGCCCCACCGCTTCGGGCAAAACCTCGCTGGCTGTCGCCCTGGCGGCACGCCTCGATACCGAAATCATCAGTGCCGACTCGCGCCAGATATACCGCTCGATGGATATCGGCACGGGCAAAGACCTGGCGGAGTATACCGTGGGGGGCAAGACCATCCCCTACCACCTGATAGACATCTGCCCCCCGGGCTACAAATACAACCTCTTTGAATACATCCGCGACTATCACCAAGCCTACGACGAGATAGTGGCACGGGGCAAAACGCCCATCCTCTGCGGGGGGACCGGCCTCTATCTCGAGGCGGTGCTCAAGGGCTACTCCCTCCCCCCGGTGCCCGAGAACCCCGAGCTACGCCGGTCGCTCGCCGACAAGTCGCTGCCCGAACTCGAGGCGATACTCAAGACATACAAGACACTGCACAACCAGACCGACACCGACACCTGCAAGCGGGCGATACGGGCCATCGAGATAGCCGAGTACTACTCGCGCCAGGAGCCCTCGCAACTGGTACCCCACCCCGTGGAGCACGCCCTCATCGTGGGGGTGAATATCGACCGGGAGAGCCGGCGCGCCCGCATCACCCAGCGACTGCACGACCGCCTCGAGGCCGGCATGGTGGCCGAGGTGCAGGGGCTGCTCGACCGGGGCATCGACCCCGAGTCCCTCATCTACTACGGGCTGGAGTATAAATACATCACCGAGTACCTCATCGGCCGCACTACCTACGACCAGATGGTCTCGCTCCTCGAGATTGCCATACACCAGTTCGCCAAGCGGCAGATGACCTGGTTTCGCGGTATGGAGCGGCGGGGGTTCCACATCTTCTGGCTCGATGCCTTCCTCCCGATGGAGGAGAAGCTGGTCCGCATCGAGGCCGAGATAGCCCGCCGATAGGATGCTGTCTGTTGGATATTTGGCCGCAACTTTTCAGATATACAAACCGAGGGCCGTGCCGATACCGGCACAGCCCTCACTGTTCAGTTCCCCGCCGATGGCTTGGGTGAGTTTGTATTGGGTCGCTTTTGCGGCTCGCCATAAACCTCGTCGTAGAAGCGCTTGTAGCGCTGCCACTGGGGATCCTTTTCCCACAACAGGCGGTAAGGCTCCCGCTCCATCTCAGTCAAAGGGGTACCTAATCGATTGTTATACTCCACTTCACCCAGTTGTCGCCGCACCTCCTGATTCCAGGCTGAAATAGAACCGTCGTTTCGCAAAGCTCGACGTGAGAGACTAACCATGTTCGCTAATTCTCCATCGGAAAACCGCATACCCGGCCAAAAAATCCGAAGCATATTTCTCAAGTCTCCACACAACCGCTTCCAATCAGAAGTATTTGTTTTTGTTGCGGCCATATCAGATAAAAAATCTTCCGCATCAGCTTTACGAGCTTCCCATGAATCTCCACTTACCTTCCAAACGCTGGGCATAGCTCGATAGACCTTCATCAAAAACTCATCCTTGAAATAGGAGTTACCGAAAAGAGCATCGAGCCCCCGATGGCCCACCGCCTCGTGCAACAGAACGTGCTGGAGCATTTCATAAGAAGGTATATTATCAAGTATAATGCCAATGACTCCATTGTGAAAATAGAACCCGGATATAATTTCTTTTTCTTCTTGAGGTATTGATTTGGGAATATCCGACTGATGTTCATAGATATAGACATTGTCGAGCCCCATGCGGTCGGCCAAATCTTTGGTGAGGTGATATTTTCCGCGGGTAGACATCTCGCGCCAAGCCTGATCTTTAGCAGGGTCGCGCAACACCGTCTCCAGCGGGTCGGGTTCGTGCAGCGCCCGCGCCTCCCGGGCACGCTGTTTCAGTTCGCCCGTGGAGATGGGGCGCATCATGTCGATGTCGACATCGGGGACCTTCACCGGCTCCTCGCGCTGCGGCAGCACGACGGTAGCGGTACGGGTCTCGGGGTCGTAGTCGACGACATCGGTCGTGTAGCCTCCATATTCGAGAGTACCGATAACCTCCTGCCGGTCGCGCAGGGCCACATTGCGACGACGATTGACCGCCCGACCTATACTCCCGGCTACGGCTCCGGTTGTAGCCCCCGCCGCCATACCGACGGCGGCATTCTGCAAAATGGAGCTGAGGGTGGGATAATCTTCGGGATTGACATAGGCCATGCGACCCACGTCGTGAATGGCCGAGTTGGCCCCCTCGGAGAGGGCTCCGACGCCCACATCTTTCAATACGCCAATCTTCATCCGGGACTGGTCGGTATACTTCAAGCTGTTCATCAGCTTGGTCGCCTCGCGCCGTGCCTCCTTGTTCTTGAGCAGCGCATCCTTGAAATATTGCGAAGCCCGCCGCTTGACGCCCCTCGAGAGGTTGCCGAGGTAGCGGCTCTGGAGCAGGGCATCGAAGAGGAAATCGGCCCCCATGCTGATGGCGGTATAGGCCGCCCGCTGTCCGGCCGAGAGCGGTTCGCCCGTCTCCTCCTCGTAGTTGTCGAGCTCCATTTGCGCCTGGGCATGGCTCTCGGCTACCGACGCCCCCACGCTGGCCACCCCGGCGGCCACACCCACCGGCGCCGAGATAGCCCCCAACGCCACGGGGATACCCATGCGGGCCACATCGGAGAGGATTTCGCCGGCCACGGCCGCCCCCTCGGTCTCGGGGAAGGCGTTTTCGGTAGCGCGAGCCTCCTCCATGATGCGCCGTCCTTCGTTGCCCCACCGGGCCGTCTCGGAGAGTTGACGGGCAATCTCGTCCTGCGGCAGCCCTTCGCCCTGCAAACGGCGATACTCCTCGAGCCCCTCCAGCTCGATGCGGGGGCGGTCGACGGGTTTCTGCTCGGGCTCACGGCCCAGCGAATCGGCCTTCTGCTGCAACTGCTCCGGCGTGCTGCCCGCATACTCGGGCAGGTGCTCCAGCGCGCTTTTGGCCGCGTCGCTCTTGTCGTCGGAGAAAAGGTCCTGAATATACCCTTTGGAATATTTCAGGTCGTTCCAGATGCGTTTCCCCGCTAGGTTCAACCCCTCGGTGAGCGACTGCAGCTTGCGCGGCTCCTCGACCTTGGGGTCGGGATTGACGGGGAAATCGGGCTGAAGCGGAACGGTCACCTGGTGCGACGGCACGGCACCCGCGCCCGCCGGGAGGTTCTCGCCCGGCAGCGGAACCGTATAGGCCGGCAGGTCGCCGTCGGCCCCCTCCTCCTGATTCCGATACAACTCTTGCAGATAGGGATTGATAAGGTCCCAGCCATATATCCCGTTACCCTCGACAGAGGGCATGCTTTGTAACTTGTTCATACTCTTCGACAGATAAAATTAGTTTGTAACTCGATGGCCCAGATACTTGGCCAGCAGGCAGGCCAGTTTGCGGGGGAAGCCGGCCGATACCAGCAGGTTGAAAAGGTGGTGTTTGCACTCGAAATCGTTGTGCCCCGCCTGCAACGCCTTCAGCAGCGCCTTCTCGCTCAGGGCGGGACAGCACGACTCGGGCCGGTATTGCCCCGACGCGAAGTCCGACCACAGCCGGAAGTTGCGGTATCGACGCTCTTTCTCGTCGAACGAACGGGGAAGCCAGATGGCGGCGATACCCGTGTCGATGTCGCGGTCGGGTTGCCGCAGCAGCTCCAGCACTTCGCGCAGGGCCGCAAGCTCGCGGCGGGCCTCCCCGCGACGGTCGTCGGGGTCGTCCTCGCGATGCAGGTCGTCGAGGTAGGCCCGGCACGACTCCAGGAAACACTTCCCCCCGCCCATATAGTCGGCGAGCTGGGGCGATTGGGGAGCCGACTCCCCGTTGACAGTTATGCGATTGCTCATTGTAAAATGGATTTTTAGTTAAACAAATTCTTCAGCGTGTTGAAAGTCGACGAGAAGGAACTGCCGAGGATATTGCCCATGTAGTTCGACTTCACCGGTCGGTAATACTCCTCCAGAGCCGTACGGGCCGAGAGGTAATTCTTGAGTGCATTCTCCTTCCAGCCGGTCGCATAGCTGGCCACCTGGCTCACCGCCTTGCCGTAGGCCTGGTTTTGAGCCTTCTGGGCAGCCGTAATCGACTCGGGAGTAGCCCCGGTGACACTGGCCTTGTTTTTCAGAGCCTGGGTCGAGGTAGCCATCTGCTCGCGCATATCGCTGAGCAGCCCCCTCACGTCCGACCGGTCGAGCATGTTGCTGTAATAGGTGCGGTTGAAGAGGTTGTCCAGTTGCGACAACTCCTGCTCATACTGCTGTCGCTGTGCCTGCAGGGCCTGGTTGGCCTGCTGTTTCCCCTTTTGCGTGGCAAAGAGACTGCCCAACAGAGGAATGGCGGTAGAAAGTACATTGTAAATCATCTCCTGCTTGTTTGTTTATGGGTTGGTAATATCTGCCGCAAATATCCGTTGCCCTGCGGCGATAATCGTGGCACGATTGAAAAATGCGCGGCATACCGGCTGCATCCCGGTCTGTCATTACGATAGCAAAAAAGTCATAACGGTTCCATTTTTTACCATAGGTTTAATTTAGGAATAAACTCTTTTCTTATTTTTGTGACAAGACTTCTGGATGGCGCCACCTCGTATCTCGTAGACCTCTATTACAAGGATGAGAACAACCAAAAAGTCTACAAACTGAAAGATGAAGAGACTACGACCACGAGCCTTCAGGTTTCGGGTCTGGAGGTTGAGACCACCTACTTCTTCACCGTTCGCGGCAAGAACGCCGCCCAGCTTTCGCCCTACTCCGAAGAGTATGCCATCTTGTCCGAGCTCGTTTCGCCCGACCTCATGTCGTGTGTCGATTATACCGGCGACTCGTTCAAGGCCCGCTGGCGTCCGGTCGAGGGTGCTACCTTCTACCTGGTAAGCGTCTATAATCTGGTGGTCGACAACTACACGATGGAGCCGAATTATCTGCTGCGCCAGGAAGAGACGACCGACACCTGCATGACGGTAACCGGCTGCGCCCCCTCGCTCACCTACTACTACATTGTACAATCGAAGGGTGTCGGCGTATCGGCAGAGTCGGGATATGCCATGCCGGCCGTTCCGCAACTCACCGCTCCCCTGCCGCTCGAGCCTACCAACATCACTTCGAACAGCTTCACCGCCAACTGGGAAGAGGTTCCCTATTCGCAAGGCTACACCCCCTTCCTGTATAAGGAGCATACGGCTCTGGCCGACGAAAAGCTGTCGATTATCGACACCGACTTTGCCGATGCCGTTTGCCCGCCCAGCTACGAACCGTGGGGCGACATGACCATCACCGATCCCTTCGAATCGTTCAGCCCCTACTACTTCGACGAATTTGCCGGCATGGCCGACTGGTACATCAGTGTAACCGCCTTTGCCGACGGTGCCCTGGGTATCGACAACATGTATCCCGACTTCTTCGACATGGGCTACATGATTTCGCCGAAACTCGACTTCTCGCTGGGCGACGGTACCGTAACGATCGACGTCGACTGGTTGAGCATCCACGCCTCGTCGACTACCGATGTATTTGCCATCGTTGCCTTTGCCACGGTAGGCGAAGACAATAGCATCAACATCGAGGGTACGCCGCAAACCTTCCTGGTTCCCAAAGGCACCTTGAAGCACGAGACCATTACGCTCACGGGCGGACAACCCGACAGCTACCTCATCATCTTCACCGAAGACAACGGTATCATCATGCTCGACAACCTGAAGGTAGAGATGAGCATGAACAAGGACCAGAAGGTGATGCTCCCCTTGCAATCGCTCTTTACCGAAGAGACTCACATGGACTTCTCCAACCTCGACAACTTCCCCGGCGAGCGTTATGCCTATAACGTATCTTCGGCCTACCTGGGCGACGGAACCTTTGTATACCAGAGCGGATACTCCGACCTGCAATTCATCGACCTCCTCCCCTCGTCGGTAACCAGCGAGAAGTTCGACGGTGTCAAGGCCTACGTGAGCGAAGGCAAGCTGCACGTTGTCAACCCCGACAACGAGCCGGTCAACCTCTACGACGTCAAGGGAGCCCTGCTTCTGTCGGTTCCCGCAGGTGAATCGGAGGGCGTCTACGACCTGCCCGGTGCGGGACTCTACATTGTAAAAGTGGGTAACCATGCCATCAAGGTAGTTCGGTAACAATCCACATATAGTTCAACCTATATAAAAGCGGGGGCGGCTCAATTCGTTGAGTCGCCCCTCTTTTTTCAACCGTTTATCGCCGTACGGACGACTCGCCCGCCCCAGCCTAAGCCGGGCAACAGCAGAGTCAAAAAAAGAGCCAGTCTCGCCTCCTGTGAGGCGAGACTGGCTCTTTTATCCGTATAAATAGTGATATGGTTCGTTGCGTGTTTTCAGATGCACTCTTCGTTTCTCTGCCAGGTACCCGTCTTGTCGATGACACCCCACAGCGTATCGAGTTTCACCTCGGCGAGCCCTTTGGAGAAGGAGTCGGCCTCGTCGTAGAGGAAGGGCAGAAACTCCTGCCCGGCCTTGTCGATATAGCCCCATTTCCCGTTTTGTTTCACGGCGGCGACATCCTCCTTGAAGTTCCAGGCAAAATCGTATTGCAGCGGTATGAGCAGGTGGCCCGTCTTGTCGATGAAGCCCCACTTCTCGTCCATCCGCACGGCAGCCAGCGATTCGTTGAAACACCACGAGTCGTCGAAGCGCGGCGGAATCACCACCTTGCCCGAGGGGTCGATAAAGCCCCATTTGTCGTGCAGCTTCACCGGGGCGAGGCCTTCGTGAAAATCGGCAATATGCTCATATACGATAGGGACTATCTCCTTACCCTCCTGGTTGATGTACCCGTATCGTCCGTTTCGCTCGACCAGGGCCAGACCGTTATGAAAAGAGTGGGCCCAGTCGTAGTCAAACTTGACTACCGCCAGCCCGTGCCGGTCGATGAACCCATACTTGTGGTCGATCATCGCCACGGCAACCCCCTCGTGAAACGAGTGGGCGGCGTCGAATTGCGGAGCTATAAATACCTTACCGGAGTGCTTCTCCCGGTAGCCATATTTCCCCGATTCGTCCTTGAACGACTCCAAATCGGGGAACCCTCCCAACGAGTTAAACTTCGAACTGCTTTTCATAAGTCGGTAAGAATAAAAAGGAAACGTCAACAAATATATTTTTTTTAATTGACAATTCCAAGAAATATCCCGAAAAATATTTGTCTCAGAAGCGCATGGACCCATTGTTTTGAGCCGGGATGTCGAGCCTCTAAAAAAACAAAAATTAGAGAAAAAGATTTGGCTGTTTATACAAACAGCAGTACCTTTAACCTCTATAAAATGTTAACTTAATTTCAATATTTTGCTATGACAAATGCGTTATTCTGGCTTGTACCCATCTCTTCGGTACTGGCTCTACTCTTTGCTTGGTATTTTTATAAGCAGCTGATGAAAACCGACGAGGGAACCCCTCAGATGCAGAAGATTGCGCTCCACGTGCGTAAGGGAGCCATGTCTTACTTGCGTCAGCAATACAAGGTCGTCGGGCTTGTTTTCCTGGTTCTGGTCGTTTTGTTCTCGATTATGGCCTTCGGGTTCGGGGTTCAGAACAAATGGGTTCCGGTAGCCTTCCTCACCGGCGGTTTCTTCTCGGGCCTGTCGGGCTATCTGGGCATGAAGACAGCCACTTACGCGTCGGCCCGTACGGCCAATGCCGCCCGCACCTCGCTCAACAGCGGCTTGCGCATCGCCTTCCGCAGCGGCGCCGTCATGGGCCTCGTGGTAGTGGGTCTGGGACTGCTCGACATCTCGTTCTGGTATCTGCTGCTCAATGCCGTGATTCCCGACGAAGCCTTGAACCCGGCGCATAAACTCTGTGTCATCACCACCACCATGCTTACCTTCGGTATGGGAGCCTCTACCCAGGCCCTCTTTGCCCGTGTAGGCGGCGGTATCTACACCAAAGCCGCCGACGTGGGTGCCGACCTCGTGGGCAAGGTCGAAGCCGGTATCCCCGAAGACGACCCCCGCAACCCGGCTACCATTGCCGACAACGTGGGCGACAACGTGGGCGACGTGGCCGGTATGGGCGCCGACCTCTACGAGTCGTATTGCGGCTCTATCCTGGCCACCTCGGCGCTGGGTGCCTCAGCCTTTATCGGTGCGGGTGAAACCGAAATGCAGATGAAGGCGGTCATCGCCCCCATGCTCATCGCCGCCGTAGGCATTCTGCTCTCCATCATCGGTATCTTCTCGGTACGTACCCGCGAAGATGCCAAGATGAAAGACCTGCTGAAGTCGCTTTCGTTCGGTACCAACCTCAGCTCCATACTCATCGTATTTGCCACCTTCGGTATTCTGTGGGCTCTGCAACTGCAAAACTGGGCCCTGATAGGCGGCTCGGTAGTGGTGGGTCTGCTGGTGGGCATCATCATCGGACGCAGCACCGAATACTACACCTCGCAATCGTACCGCCCCACCCAACGCCTCTCCGAGAGCGGTAAGACCGGCCCCGCCACCGTCATCATTTCGGGTATCGGTCTGGGCATGATTTCAACGGCTGTCCCCGTCATTGCCGTGGTAGCCGGTATCATCCTCTCCTACCTCTTTGCCTCGGGCTTCGACCTGAGCAACGTGACCCTGGGCCTCTACGGTATCGGTATCGCAGCCGTGGGCATGCTCTCGACGCTGGGTATCACCCTGGCTACCGACGCCTACGGTCCCATTGCCGACAACGCCGGCGGTAACGCCGAGATGAGCGGCTTGGGCGAAGAGGTACGCAAGAGAACCGACGCCCTCGACTCGCTGGGCAACACCACCGCCGCTACCGGCAAAGGCTTTGCCATTGGCTCGGCCGCCCTCACGGGTCTGGCTCTGCTGGCCTCGTACATGGAGGAGATTCGCATCGGTCTGACCCGCATCGGCGAGACCGTCCTCGAGTTTGCCGACGGCACTACGGTGATGATCAGCGAAGCCTCGTTTACCGACTTCATGCGCTACTACGACATTACCCTGATGAACCCCAAAGTGCTCTCGGGCATGTTCATCGGTTCGATGATGGCCTTCCTCTTCTGCGGATTGACCATGAACGCCGTAGGTCGTGCCGCCGCACACATGGTCGAGGAGGTGCGCCGCCAGTTCCGCGAAATCAAGGGCATCCTCACCGGCGAGGCCGAACCCGACTACGAACGCTGCGTGGCCATCTCGACCCAGGGAGCTCAACGCGAAATGGTCGTACCCTCGCTGCTGGCCATCGTGGCTCCCATCGTGACGGGATTGATATTCGGTGTATCGGGCGTGGTAGGCCTGCTCATCGGCGGCCTCAGTGCCGGCTTCGTGCTGGCCATCTTCATGGCCAACGCCGGCGGTGCCTGGGACAATGCTAAGAAATATGTCGAGGAAGGTAACTTCGGCGGCAAGCACAGCGACGTGCACAAGGCTACCGTCGTGGGCGATACCGTGGGCGACCCCTTCAAGGATACGTCGGGCCCGAGCCTGAACATCCTCATCAAGCTGATGAGCATGGTAGCCATCGTCATGGCCGGTTTGACCGTGGCCTGGAGTCTGCTGTAAAAGCAATCGTTCATAACCATAACCCCGAGAGGCCGTACCGGAATTTCCGGTACGGCCTCTTCTGTTTACCGATGAATACGAAATATTCTCATCCTCCACTGATAGATTCGCGGCACAAGAGCCCTCTCTTATTCCAAACGGCCCCAGCTGTCGCCTACCCTCTTCGAGGTACAGGATGCCGACAGCCGGGATTGGTATCTGCTCGATACTCACGGCTACATAGTCGAATAGATTTTGACACACCAACGGGAACGACGATAAACGGTTTCCCGCCTTCTTCTCTTTCTTGAGCAGGGCTGTACAGGGGGCTATCGGCCTCGGCACAGCCCTCGCTCTGTTTCCATTTCAACCTCGAGCCGCCACATTCGGGCTATCTTTTAGCTGCAAAATATAGGGCGTTGAAATAAAAATCGCTATTTTTGCAAATGTCGAAACACACCTCGACATACAAGGACAAAACAAGAAAGGGATCATATTTCATACCGTGGGACTATAGACCGGGCTATGAAACACAGACAGTTCAAAGCGAACAGAAATGACAGATAACCAACTGATACAATCACTGATCGACCGGGACGAACGCATCACGCAGCAATTCTTTTTTCAGAACTGCCGACCGCTTTTCAAGAAGGTCATAAGCCTGGTATTCTCCTATCCGGTCGATTACGATGAATTTGTCAACGAGTTTTACCTCTACCTCATGGAAAACGAGGCCTGCCGCCTCAAACAGTTCCAGGGCCGGAGCTCCATCTACCAGTGGTTGAAAACCGTGGCCATACGCTACTTTATCCACAAACGCGACTGCCTGATAGATATGGAACCTCAAGAGCCTCTGTTAGATAAGACCCCGGTCGACGAGACCGTCGACGAGGAAAAGAGGCTGACGTCGCGACTGGACCTGGAATATCTGCTGGCCCGGATGACCAACAAACGTCAGGTCTACGTCATCAGAGAGCTGGTACTGCACGATGCCGAACCCCGCGAGGTGGCCCTCGCCCTGCAAGTGACGGTAGATAATCTATATAACATCAAGAAACGGGCTATTGAGGCGCTGACTAAAATAGCCATTAACGAAGCAGAAAAGTATGAAAAAAGAAGCGACCGATAACAACTACATATCGTCCGAACTGCTGGCGGCCTATCTGGACGGGAGAGCTACGGCAGCCGAGAATGAACGTGTGCTCAAGGCTCTGGCCGAGGATTCCCGGTTGCGCGAGGTCGTGAAAATAGCACAAGCCGTTGACGAGCCCGAGAGCTTCGAAGCCGACGAAATCGACCTCCTGCCCATGACGGCTCTGGCCGCTTCGTGTGGCGACGAGAACTATTGCTGCCTCGAGTGCGAAACCTATATCCTCAACCGCCACCCAATTGCCTTCGACGAAAAAGAGTTGTTGGCCGACGCCGTGCGCAACAAGTGGCAGAAACCCGACGGCACCCCGCTGCACCACATCGGGCGGCATCTCGAGCGATACGGCCTGTCGGTGACTCGCCTCTACCAGTGCAGCCTGTCGGACATCGTCGCCGCCCTCGACGCCGGGTGCGACGTGATTGCCGCCGTCGACGGAGGCGAACTGCTGGGCCACCCGAGCGACGAACTGGCCGAAGACCTCTTCGTCGGGCAGATACCCGACCACACGGTGGTAATACTGGCCTGCGATACGGCGCAGCACACCATCACACTCCACGACCCCAACAGCTCCCGGCCAAGCGACAGCTACCCGACCGAACAGTTTATGAACGCCTGGGCCGACTCCAAATACTATTTGGTAACCGCAACCAACGACAACAGCATGAACCAATATACACCCCACCCCATCGACCTTACCGATGTAGTGCTGGACGACGATTTGAACGACCTGCGCGAAGCCATCGCCGAGAACGCCCACGAAATCTGGGCCGAGAACCGAAAGTCCGAAGGCTGGACCTACGGTCCGCAGCGCAACGACTCGCTGAAGCAGACCCCCGACATGGTGTCCTACGGGCAACTGCCCGAATCGGAAAAACGGTACGACCGCGAGATGGCCATGCAGACCATCAAGCTGCTGAAAAAACTGGGCTACGACCTCATCAAACGGGAAGATACCGAGCTCTATCAGGTACTCAAGCGCCGCATACAGGAGTCGAAGCTGGAGTACCGCTGCCCGCAATGCGGCAACACGGTCTACCGCCACCAGCACTTCTGCGACCAGTGCGGCACCCGACTCGACAACATCACGTGGGATAAGGACCAAGAAGACCAAGAGTAATGAATCTCGACGAAAAAACTAAAACAGAATGCCATGATTAAAGCATCAGAATTCATACATCCCGAAGATGCGGCGGCCCTCCGCCAACTGGAGAGCATCCCCGGGTTCCCGGCCCTGGCCAAGAAAATACTGGAACTGGGATACGAAAAACTGCAATACGGGATCAATATGGCGTCGACCATTAGACTGTCCGACAAGCAGTTGCCCGAGCTCTACCGTCACCTGCCCCCGATATGCGAGCGGCTGGGTATCGCCGAACCCGAGTTCTACCTGCAAATGAATCCCAACCCCAACGCCTATACCTCGGGCGACACGCGCATATTTATCGTCGTGACATCGGGGCTCGTAGAGATGATGGACGACGAAGAGCTGGATGCCGTGCTGGCTCACGAATGCGGCCACATACTTTGCCGCCATGTGGTCTACAACATGGTGGCCCAATATGTATCCATGGGGCTCGATGCCCTGGGCATACTGGGCTCCATTGCCAAACCCATTGAATATGCGCTGCTCTACTGGAGCCGCAAGGCCGAACTCTCGTGCGACCGATGCGGCAGTATCATCACCTCGCCCGAAGTGGTAGCCCGCGTCATGGCACGACTCGCCGGGGGCCCGCGCGCCATCACCAACCATCTGGACCTGGAAGAGTGGGCCAAACAGGCCGACCGATACGACGAGATTCGCAACGACGGCCTGTGGAACAAGGCTCTGCAACTATCGGTAATCATGGGGCAAGACCACCCCTTCAGTGCGGTGCGTGTGCGCGAAATACTCCGGTGGGGAAAGAGTGCCCAATACCGTCACCTCATGCAAAACCTGAAGGCCGAAGCGTCGGGGAAACGATGCCCGAAATGCAACAAGCCGGTTTGCCTCGAGTGGGCCTACTGTAAATACTGCGGAACGAAATTAGGATAAACCATCAAATAAAAAGGCTATGTTTTTCAACGAAAAGGGAATACTCAATATCGACGAGATGGTCGCCAACAACGACTCTTTCAAAAGAATCATGGAAGATCACACCGTCGACGAAAACGAAATCAAGGAACAATCGGACAAAGTAGTAGCCATGCTTCACCAAATGGAAAAAGAGTTCAGCGAAGAGCAGCTGCTCAAGGTCAAAGAGCTGTTGGTCGAGACCAGCGTACTCTATGCCATATACAACTATTACTCCATCCAACACCTAAATCAGTAACTACCATGGGAACTTTTTGTACCAAAAAGATATTATACGGTTCTACCGCATTGATTCCAGCCATCGCCAACAGCATCCGGGAAAAGTTTCAGAACGACGGTTACGAGGTGGCCATGGACGCACTCAGCAGCGGAGGTTACGACATCTCCATCACCAAAGGCAACATCTTCAAAGCCGTGCTGGGCATGAAAACCGCGCTGAAAGTAACCTTGCTTCCCCAAGACAACAACATCCATTTCGAAGCCGGTGTGGGTATCTGGGGACAACAGGCTATTCCTACCGTCATCTCGATGCTCTTTTTCTGGCCAGTCCTCCTCACCCAAATCTGGGGGATGGTCGAGCAGGCCCAACTCGACAACCGGGCCCTGGACATTGCCAACGAAGTGATTGCAGCGCACAGCCACGAGTCCGGTATCGGGAGCGATCAGAAATTCTGCACCTCCTGTGGAGCCCCCAACCCCGGGTCGGCCAATTTCTGTTGCAGCTGCGGCAAACCTTTATAACAAACAGTTGACCCTCCTCGGAAAAAGCGGGCGCTTTGTCAGCCAAGCAGGCTTCGCTTTTCTGCAGGAGGGCAGCTTCCTTTTACCCCCAACGTCTCACGGGGGCGAACCAACCGGCGACACGGGTTGTTATAGGTACAGTTTCTAATCTAAAAAAACAGAAGTCCTATGGCAAAAGAAAGTGTTGCTATCTTGAGTGGAAAAATCGACGTGGTAGAGGTCCTCGCCGAGTTGAATGCCGCCTTGTCGGAAGAGTGGTTGGCCTTTTATCAATATTGGGTAGGAGCTCTGGTCGTGAAGGGCACGATGCGGGGCGACGTGCAACGCGAATTTCAGGCGCATGCCCTGGAAGAGTTTGAACATGCCCGCCTCCTGGCCGACCGTATTGTCGAACTCGAAGGAATGCCGGTTCTCGACCCCAAACAGTGGTTCGAGTTGGCCAAGTGCCCCTACACGGCTCCGACCGATACTGATGTCGTGAAACTGCTGAAACAGAACGTAGCCGGCGAGCGGTGCGCCATCCTGCGCTACCAGTCCATTGCCTCGCTCACCGACGGAAAAGATTTTACCACCTGCGATATGGCCAAGCACATCCTGGCCGAAGAGGAAGACCACGAACAGGAGTTGCAGGACTTCCTCGACGATATTGCCCACATGAAATCGTACGTGTCGAAACAATAATACTCATATTTAGGATAACAAGCAATGCAAAGGCAGCCCCCGGGAAACATCGCGGAAGGCTGCCTTTATCATTCTGTACAGGGAGGCGACGGCTCAACCCTGCGGCGGGTTGGCTGCCGGGATTCCCTGCCCCCCGGCCTGTGCGGCCAGAGCAGCCGCCTGTGCCTGACTGGCCGCCTGTGCCTGCTCGAGCTGACTTTGCCGAATCGACTGCAACAGCTTGTCGGCAAAGGGGAAGGAGCCGTTCTCGAGCAACATCTCGAGCGAAATTTTCCCACCCCGGAACAGCTCCATGAGAAACTCGTTCGAGGCCAAACGCAAGGCCGGAGTCGAGAGGGTCTCGGCAATCGAGAGGTCAAACTCGGTGTTACGCACCTCGGCAGGTGTATAGGTCGAGGCATCTTTCCCGGCACTGCTCCCCGCGATGGTCTGGTAACGGGCATCGGTGTAGAACTGCTGGATGGTCTTCATGATCTTGATGTCGCGATCTTCGCGGAAGGTCTTGAACGACTCGAAGAGGTCGAGCAGGTTGGTCGACGAGTATTGCACCTGCTGCGAGTAGAGCGAGGCCGGTGTGCCCGAGTTCGGAGCCTTTCCCTGCATGGCCCCGTGCACCCCCGAAATATCCTCGAACAGCCGCATCTGCAACGACAGCATCTCATAGGCTCCCACCTGCGTGGCGTTGACCGCAATCTGCTGCGGCATGGGCGACCCGGGCCTGGGGCGGAACAGAATGATGCCGTTGTACTTGGTCCACTCGTCGGCAATATCCTCGATGGTCATGCCGTCGGGTATCTGGTCTTCGGGGAAAAGCAACACCCCCTTGGCACTCGAGCCCATGATGAAGTCGATCATCGTAATGAGGCGGTTGATGTACCGCTGCTGGTCGATGACATCCTCGACAAAGGCATGCACCTCGCCGTCGACCAGCGGGTAGAGCTTGAACACATAGGGGTGCTCGCCATGCCAGTAGGGCGTCTCGCCCTCGTCGAGCAGGTCGCCCAACGGCGAGAAAAACCGGTAACGCCACGTCTGCTCCACCCCCCACTCGGTCTCGATCAGAGGTACCGACTCTTCGGCAATGCCGGCCTCGCGCGCCGCCCGCTTGCGGGCCTCGTTCTCCTGCTCGACCACCTTTGCCTCGGTAGCCGGCAAGCTGTAATATTCGCCCGAAGCAAAATCGTGACAGTTCAGCGCCTCGCGGCTCTCGAGCTTCCACACCTCGATTACCCGGCACATCTCGGGCACCGAAGGCATGTAGAAGTCGAGCCGGTCGACACTCCGCGTCGTCAGGTTCTCGAAGTTGTGACGTGCCGTCTCGGTATCGGCCTCGGAGTAGATGTTGCGCAGCTGTACCGCCCGCTCGCGCGACCCGAAAGCAAAGCGCGATATGACCTCGGCAATGGTCATGTCGTGCAGCTCGCCTATGAGCGTGCAATCCCAGTGCCGGCTATCCTCCATCGCGTTGAAGAAGATGCGGTTGGGGTTAATCTCGTCAATCCACACATCGGTCTTTCCCCGACGGTATCCGTAACCGATTTTCTGGAAACAGATACCCGAGATAAGGAACTCCTCGAGGGTGCGGCTGTCGAGCTCCTGCAAGCGGTTGTGCTGGTAGGCATACTGCACGGCAGTACTCATCAGCTCGCCCAGACTCTGCTCCTTCCGGTCGCGCGCCACACACACCGGCTGAGTCTGGTTGTTGCGGAACTGCCCCAGCACCGACTTGACCATCTGGCGAATGAGGTTATTCTTCAACGGCACCTTACCCTGCTGGCGGATATACTCCTCCTCGGTCATCACCCGCCCGTCGGGCAGTTTTATCCGGTCGTTCCACTGCCGGCCATAGGTATAGTCCCGGTTTCGTTTTCGTTTGAGCCTGAAGTGATCGATCTCCTCCCAGGCCTTCTGCGCCTGCAACAGCACCGGGTAGTCGGCCCGTTCTATCTCGCCGCTCGGTTTGCGCCGGCCGTTTTTCCCCGCCGGCGGGGCTTTGTACGCATGATTTGCCATATTCGGTCTTGTTTTTAGTTCGCTGCAAAGAAAAGCACGACACGCCCCCCGTTTATGGCATCGTAATACAAAAGTCCCTGTTCCACCTGTTTATAAGACATACTTCCGAGATTTCGCACGGTATATCCAAAAAGGGCTGAAAAAATATGACAAAATGTTGCAGGAATCGTTTTTTTAATCTCTATATTTGTTATCGTGTCGATGCGGGCGGCAGAGCTCCCCTCCCCGGGGAGTGCGGTCGTTGTTCTCCCCGCAGCGGGAAATCAAACAAAATACCCTCTGGAGAACCGGGTATAACAAATTAAAAAGCTATGAAAAAAATTTTGCTGGCGGCAATTGCTGCCGTAGTGTGCGTAGGCGGAGCTTTTGCACAACTCTCCATGGGTCCCAAAGTAGGCCTTAACGTAAGCTCAATAACGGGCGACGGTTCCCAATACCGGGCCGGCGTGAATGTAGGCATCTTTGCCAACTACCGCATCAACAGCCTGTTTGCCATCCAACCCGAGTTCCTCTACTCGATGCAGGGCAGTGCCTTCGACGATGTCACCGTCCTCAACCAGACAATCGAGTCGAACTACACCTCGCACTATATCGACATCCCGGTACTTCTGAAAATCTATCCCTGGCAGGGCCTGAACGTACAAGTTGGCCCTCAATTCGGATTCTGTGTCGACGATGAATATAAGCTGAAACTGGGAGGGAAAGAGATTTCGAGCAACGACCTCAAGCAATACGGCTACGACGAGAAGGCCAACGCCTTCGATTTCGCCATTGCCGTAGGTCTGGGCTACGAATTCGATTTCGGCATGACCATCGACGCCCGCTACAACTGGGGCCTCACCAAGATTTACGACGATGACAAGGCCAAGAACAGCGTATTTATGATTTCGCTGGGCTACAAGTTCGATTTCTAATCACTACCCTCAACGATACAGCAAGGGGATATGTTGCAGATAGCAATCTCGACATATCCCCTTGCTCATATCTACGTATGAATCTCTGTCCATAAATAGCCTCTATTATTGCTCATAGAGAATACATTGCTCGTGAAAGCGCTCACGAATATTGAAAATTATGGGAATATACTATTGAAAATTACGGGGATTTTGTAAATTAGTCCCCAAAACTTATTCCTCATGTACTACCAAAGACTCATCGAAAAGGAGATAGAATTAAAGTTAAGGACATCGGGGGCCGTAGTTGTAGCAGGTCCCAAGTTCTGCGGTAAGACAACAACTTGCATGCGGTATCAAAAGAGTTTTGTAAAACTAAATACCAGGCAAGCCATCGCCATGGCCCGGATGAATCCCAAAGCCGTCTTAAAAGGAGAGACACCCCGATTGATTGACGAGTGGCAAAAGGCTCCAGATATATGGAACCAGATTAAAGATGACCTGGACTACGACTATCAATTCGGGAAATATATTTTAACCGGCAGCTCTACACCTGCCGATAAAACCGAAGTACACCATAGCGGAGCCGGTCGAATAACTCCGGTGAAAATGAGACCGATGAGCCTATGGGAATCTCAAGAATCAAAGGGAACGGTCTCGCTGTCGGATTTGTTTGAAAAAGGCAGGAATTTCCCCTGGGACCTCAATACCGATTTCACGCTCGACGATGTCGCATTTTTGATTTGCCGCGGCGGTTGGCCCATCTCGGTTTTGGCTGACAAAGAGATAGCCATAGAGATTACCAAGAACTATTACAATGGACTCTTTGTTTTCGAAGACTGCGAAAACGAACGGTTTCGGAACAAGAAACCTGAAGTTCTGAAAATGATTCTGCGAAGTTATGCACGGCACATCTCCACCGAGGCCGCTATCTCTACCATCATTGCCGATGTGCGCCAAAGCAACGAACGCACCATGGATAGCAAGACTTTCGACGATTACATGGAAGCATTGAAAGACCTCTACATCATCGAGGATATTCCCGCCTGGAACCCCAATATTCGCTCAAAGACCTCTATCCGCAGCACTCCAACGCGCCATTTCATCGACACCTCTATTGCATGCAGAGCATTGGGGATAGGGCCCGAGGATTTGAAACGAGACTTGGAAAGCTTCGGACTGTTTTTCGAAGATTTCGCAGTTCGGGATTTGTCGATATATGCCAATGCTTTAGGAGGACAAGTAACCCATTACCGAGACAATGCCGGACTGGAATGCGATGCCGTGATTCATCTCGAAGATGGACGATGGGGGGCCATCGAAATAAAACTCGGAGGCGATACCCTTATCGATGCCGGGGCAAAATCGCTGAAAACGCTACGCAACAAAATCATAGGAAAAAGCGACGAGAAAGCACCTGATTTTCTGTTGGTTCTGACTTCGGTCGGAGGTGCATATCAACGGGAAGACGGCGTTTATGTAGCTCCCATAAATCTGCTGAAGCCCTAATACCCATACCTAATATAAGTAAGAGAGGCCATGTTGGTATCCCCCGACATGGCCTCTCTCCTTATCTAAACCAAATTTACCATACTTTATCCATAGCAGATCTCGCCCTTTTCGTTGCGATACTCGTCGAAGCTCTTGTTGTACTGGGTCATGGCACGCAGGCTCATGCCCATGCTCGAGAAACCGCCGTCGTGATAGAGGTTCTGCATGGTCACCTTGCGGGTGAGGTCCGAGAACATCACGATACAGTAGTCGGCACACTCGTCGGCATCGGCGTTGCCCAGGGGCGACATGCGGTTGGCAAAGTCCATCAGCGACTCCATGCCCTTGACACCGCTACCGGCTGTCGTCATCGTAGGCGACTGCGAGATGGTGTTGATGCGCACGTGCTTCTCCCGACCGTAGATGTAGCCGAAGCTACGGGCAATCGACTCCAGCAGCGCCTTGGCATCGGCCATATCGTTATAGCCGAAGAGCGTACGCTGAGCAGCCACATACGACAGGGCCACAATCGAGCCGTACTCGTTGATGGCATCCATCTTCTTGGCCACCTGTATCATCTTGTGAAACGAGATGGCCGAAATATCCAACGTCTTCGACAGCATGTCGTAGTCCAGATCGTCGTACGGACGTTTCTTTCGCACGTTGGGCGACATGCCTATCGAGTGCAATACAAAATCGATTTTACCTCCCAGCACCTCCATCGAGCGGGCGAAGACCTTCTCCAGATCCTCTACGTTGGTGGCATCGGCCGGAATAATTTCGGCGTTCAGTTTTTCCCCCAAAGCGGTTATCTCGCCCATGCGCACAGCCATGGGTGTGTTCGAGAGCGTAATCACAGCCCCCTCCTCTACCGCTTTCTCGGCGACTTTCCACGCAATAGACATCTCGTTCAATGCGCCGAAGATTACGCCTCTTTTTCCTTTCAATAAATTATAACTCATATATTTTTCGTTTAGGCACAATCCTGCACAGTTTGCACGAATGTGTGCCGTTTTGCGGCTGCAAAGATAAGACTCTTTTTGCAAACGCAAAACAAAACCACTCAATTTTGTTAAGCCCAGATAGCAATTCGGCCAGGCAATGCCGTCAATTTCCCATCAGCAAAGGGTTGCGACTTTCATATTGCCCTACCCCACAGCTCTTAAAAAAATACATTTTTTTTCTAAACCACTTTTCAAACAAAAAAACCAACCGTATCAGAAATTTATGCTTATATTTGTGTCGTGAAATCAACCAAATAATAACTTTTATATACACACAACCATGAGTAAACCATATGTTGTAGGTATCGATATAGGCGGTACCAATACAGTATTCGGGATTGTCGATGCCCGCGGCTCTATCTTGGCCACCGGGTCTATCAAAACTCAGAAATATACCGAGATTAACGACTATGTAAATGCTTTGTACGAAGAGTTGTCGCGCCTTTTGGCTCAAGAAAACGTAACCGACCAGATTGCCGGTATCGGTATAGGAGCCCCCAACGGCAACTACTTCACCGGGAATATCGAGTTTGCACCCAACCTGCCCTGGAAAGGTGTAATTCCTCTGGCTCAAATGATGCGCGAGCGATTCAATATCCCCGTAACCATTACCAACGACGCCAACGCCGCCGCTATCGGCGAGATGACCTACGGCGCTGCCCGCGGTGTGAAAGACTTCATCATGATTACCCTCGGAACCGGCGTTGGTAGCGGCATCGTTATCAACGGTCAGATGGTATACGGCCACGACGGATTTGCCGGAGAGCTGGGCCACGTAATCGTACGTCGTGGCAACGGCCGTCTCTGCGGTTGCGGTCGCACCGGCTGTCTCGAGGCTTACGCTTCGGCTACGGGTGTAGCCCGCACGGCTCGCGAATTCCTCGAAATCCGCAACGACGAGTCGTCGCTGAGACAACTGCCCATCCAGGACATCACCTCGAAAGATGTTTACGACGCTGCCGTATCGGGCGACAAACTCTCGCAAGAGATTTTCGAGTACACGGGTAAGATTCTGGGCGAGGCTTTTGCCGATTTCGTAGCCTTCTCGAGTCCCCGTATGATTGTGCTCTTCGGTGGTCTGGCCAAATCGGGCGAACTCATCATGCGGCCTATCCGCGAAGCCATGGAGCGCAACTTGCTTCCCATCTACAAAGGCAAAGTCAAAATCGTTCTTTCCGAACTGAAAGAGAGCGATGCTGCCGTATTGGGTGCCAGCGCACTGGGCTGGGAAGCCAACTAAGAAAACACCTACTGAACCGATAAAGAAACGGGGAGATGCCGACAACGACATCTCCCCGTTTCTCTTTTTATACCGTCAAGGGCTTATGCCTCTTGTTGTTTCTGCAAAGCCTCGTGCATGGCAGCGGCAGCCCTGCGGCCATCGCCCATGGCCAGAATCACGGTAGCCCCGCCCCGCACAATATCGCCTCCGGCATATATATCGGGAATCGACGATTGCAACGTGTCGGCATTGACCACTATCGTACCCTTGGGCGTCACCTCGAGGCCATCGATAGCATTGGGCACCAACGGGTTGGGCGATACACCTACACTTACAATCACCTCGTCGACATCGATCGTCTCGATAGCACCGGGAACAGGTACCGGCGAACGGCGCCCCGACGCATCGGGTTCGCCCAGCTCCATCTTCTGGAGCTTCATCTGGCGCACGCGTCCCCGCTCGTCGCCTATATACTCGATGGGGTTGTGCAGCGTGAGGAACTCTACCCCCTCCTGCTTGGCATGGTGCACCTCTTCCTGACGGGCCGGCATCTCGGCTTCGGAGCGGCGATAGACAATCATCGCCCGGTCGGCACCCAGGCGGCGGGCCGTACGCACCGAATCCATGGCCGTGTTGCCACCGCCTATCACAGCCACCCGATGCCCCTTGTATACCGGTGTATCGCTCTCGGGGTTGGCGGCATCCATCAGGTTCACCCGCGTGAGGTATTCGTTGCTCGACATCACCCCGTTGAGATTCTCGCCGGGGATATTCATAAACCGGGGCAATCCGGCCCCGCTGGCCACCAGGATGCCCTTGAACCCCATCTCGTGCAGGTCGTCATACGAGAGGGTCTTACCCACGATGCAGTCGGTCACAAACTCTACCCCCATGCGACGCAGACTATCGATCTCGACATCGACGATGCGGTTGGGCAACCGGAACTCGGGGATACCGTATTTCAATACCCCGCCAATTTCGTGCAACGCCTCGAATACTGTCACCCGATAGCCCCGCTTGGCCATATCGCCGGCAAACGACAACCCGCAGGGACCCGAACCTACCACGGCAATCTTGATGCCGTTGTCGGGCTCCATCTCGGGCAGAGCCACCTCGCCCGAGGCCTGCTCATAATCGGCCGCAAAGCGCTCCAGATAACCGATGGCTATCGGCTCCTTCTTCAACTTCTGCAGATAGAAGCACTTCGATTCGCACTGACGCTCCTGAGGGCACACACGGCCGCACACGGCCGGCAGGGCACTCGTCTCTTTCAGCGTGCGGGCCGCCGACAGAAAGTCGCCCCGCTCTATATTCTTAATAAACTTCGGTATATTGATACCCACCGGGCACCCCGTCATGCAGAGGGGCTCCACACAGTCGAGGCAACGGGTAGCCTCCAGCACGGCCTGTTCGGGCGTGAGGCCCCGGTTCACCTCTTCGCGGTTGGTTACACGGTAGGCCGGGTCGAGCTCGGTCATTTTCACCCGCGGAATATCGGTACGCTCCTTGGCTTTCTTGCTTTTGCGGAGGTTCTCCCTCCACTGTTCGGCACGTTGTGCCGCTAACTCTTCTTTATTCATACGCTTAACATCCCTCCTCTCTTTTATTCCACATCTTTATACGACGACAACCGCATGAGCAGCTCGTCGAAATTGACCTGATGGGCATCGAACTCCGGCCCGTCGATGCAGACGAAACGGGTCTTTCCCCCCACCGTGATGCGGCAGGCACCGCACATGCCGGTACCGTCGACCATGATGGTGTTGAGCGAGGCCACTGTGGGAATATTGTATTTCTGGGTAAGCAGCGAGACAAACTTCATCATCACGGCCGGACCGATGGTCACACACAGGTCCACCTTCTCGCGCTTGATTACCTCCTCTACGCCCTGGGTCACCAGACCCTTCTGACCATACGAACCGTCGTCGGTCATGATAATCACCTCGTCGGAGTATTTGCGCATCTGCTCCTCGAGAATAATCAGCTCTTTGGTACGGGCCGCCAGCACGGTAATCACCCGGTTGCCGGCTGCCTTCATGGCCTCGACGATAGGCAACAGCGGGGCACAGCCCACACCGCCGCCGCAGCACACCACGGTGCCGAAACGCTCGATATGCGTCGCCTTGCCCAACGGGCCTACTACATCGGTAATATAGTCGCCGGGATTGAGGGCACACAGCTTGGCCGACGACTTACCCACAGCTTGTACCACCAACGTGATGGTGCCGGCCTCGACATCGGCCGAGGCAATGGTGAGCGGTATGCGTTCGCCCTTCTCGCCTACCCGCACAATCACAAAGTGACCGGCCTTGCGGGCCCGGGCAATGAGGGGAGCCTCTACCACCAGTTTTACCACTTTTTCCGAAAAGTGTTCTTTCGCTACAATCTTATTCATGATATATCCTTGTAATCTCTTTTCTAAAAGAATCCTCCTTCAAAGTTGCTAATTTTTTGGCAAAACTGTTGTATCCCGGGCCAAAATTATTCTCCATTTTCAGATAAAACAACACTCTCCGCACCCGCATAACAAACGAAGGGAGGGCCACCTTGCGGCAGCTCTCCCTTCAATAGGTTTTATAAGCAATCGATTATTCGCCTACCTTGTAAGCCGAAATCTCACGGATTCCGGGCAGACCGAAGTTGGCTTTCTTCAAACCTTGAACATAGATAGTCATACCAATACGATCGGGGTTATCCTCCAGTTTAGCCTCGTTTCTCAAAGCCTTGGCAGCATCGGTATCATTCAGTTTCACCAAGAGACACTTCGTACCGTCGGTTTCATTGGCATCGTCGGCGATGAATACCTGGCTGTAACCCGTGAAGGCAGCAGCACCGGCCCATTCGATATCGCCAGCCGTTTGAGCCTCTTCAAACGATTCGTAGAAAGTCTTCGAGGGGTTGTTTTTGATGCAACCTACGATGTGGCCTTTTACGGCAAACGTAGAGTTGTCGGCTTGAGTCAGAGCCTCGGCTACGGTAATAGCTTTCGACCAGTCTACATCGGGAGTAGGCTCGGGAGTATCGCCACCGCTCTCGCCCATGTAGTGCTCAACTTGAGCGCGACCGAAGGCGAAGTCGTCGATGCAGTAAGTCGTCGAGTTGCTCTTACCGCCTTGTGCTACATAACGGAAACCAATGTAAACGAGGTCGCCTTTGCCTTCGAGGCTGATGTCACCCGAAGCCACCCAGCCTTTGAAGTTACCGCCGGGGTTGGTCGAAGTAGCCAAAGTTACATTCAGTTTCTCTTTGCTCGAAGCGGTCGATTTGGGCTCGTTCAGTACATATACCTCGAGCGACGAAGTGCTTTGCCAGTAAGCGCCCTCGCTGTAGAACGAGAATACTTTGTTGGCGGCATCCTTCACATTCAAGGCAGGCGAGATCATCCACAACTCGTAGGTCTTGCCGGCGTTCTTGTCGCTGCTGTCGTGAGCCGTAGCCTGGATGTATTTCTCGGTTACACCCGTCGAACTGCTGGTAAAGGTCTTGCTTTGCCAGGTACGGTCGTCGTCAACCGGCGAAACAATCTCGTGCGTCCATCCCGGGCAGAGCTCGTTGATGGGCGTGTATTGAGCCTCGATGTTGTTGAACTGATAGATGGTATCGGTAATTACGACAGAGGGAGTCGTAGTAGATCCACCGTCACCGCCTCCACCCAAGCCGGGGAGTACATCGTCATCGCTGTTCGAACAAGCGGAAAATCCGGCAACCGTCATGGCTGCCATAAAAATCCATGCAAATTTTCTCATTTTTTTCATATTTAAATTATTTGAGGTTATTGTATCATAGTATCATATTGATTATTCGGGAAATTCAAAACCCTCGAGGTCGGCAAAGGGATTGTCGAGCGAGCGGATGGTCAACTGCCACGAACCGGCATAGGCTGCATTGTCTTGGAACCAACCTACGATGGCCGTGATGTCGCCGCGGTTGTCCGAACCGAATACCGGGAGACGACGGTCGGCAAAACGGGCATACTCGCTAGTCGAGATGCTTACGCTCGTGGTGTTGCCGCTATCGTCGGCAATCTCGCGCGAGCGGGGGAAACCGATGTTGTACTTCTTGCTGCTGTCGTAGGTAGCCGGTGCAAAGGTGGGGTTCTGACCATACTTGGCCAAAGCCGTCGTCACACCCTGTCCGTCGGTCGGGAAGGGATATACCACGTCGTTCAGTTTCTTGCCGTCCGAATCGTAGCCGGTAAAGTAGGCATTCTTGATTTTTACAATCTTGAAGTAGCCATACTTATCCAACTCGGTAATCTGTTTCAGGGTCATCTCCTCGATTACGATTTTCGAGGGGTCGGGGTTGCCGATTTTCTGGATATGTTTCATAGCCAGCGTGTAGGGAATACGACCCGGCTCTTCGCGTATCTTGTTGTCGTTGCGGTATCCGCGCACACCCAGTTGGGGAGCACCGGCATAGCGGCCCAATACCAGACCGTTGCAGCGGATGGCTACCACCTGACCGATGGGGAGCATGCCCGACAAACTGCCGGCATCGACCGACACCTTCAGGCAGGTATGGTCGTCCTCGAGGCTCTGAATCACAAAGTATTTATACACGTTGCCGGCACGGTCGTCGGTGATGATGCGGCCGCGTACCACGATGTCGTTGGGCGAATCGATGGTGTCGATTGTAAACTCCCCCTCTTTCGTATCGAAGTTCTCGATAAGCTCTTTGATGGTCACCGTCTGAGCCCAAGCCTCGGCGCTGCCCTCGGGCACGGTGGCAATCTCCTCGGGTATGGCATCGAACTCTTTTTCACACGCCGTAAACATCGTCAGGGCGAGCAGTACGGCTCCGATATATTTCAGTTGTTTCATATCTATATCTCTTGTATGGGTTGATTAAAATTTGAAACCTACGTTGAGGAACATGTTGAAGCCCCAGGCGTAATAGTATTTGTTGGGGAACTTGTCGACCGACTGAATATCCTTGGTCACGCTCTTGTTGTCGCGGCTTACACGGCCCTGTTGATAACCGCCGGTTATCATGCCGGTGTTGTTGAGGATATTGTTCAGGCTCAAGTTGATGTTGAGCTGTTGCTTGCGGTTGTTCAGGTAGATGAGTTTACCGATCGAGGCATCGAGCATGAACCCGCCTTTGAGTTTCTCTTGCGACCCGATCATCTCTTTCTGGTTGTAGAGCTTCACGATGTCCGAACCGTCGCCTCCCGATACGTTCCTTTCCAATACAGGATTACCTTTCTGATCAAATTTCCAAATCATTGAAACTTGACCATTCTTATCTATACCAATAATGCGGTAACCTTTGTAATATTGTTCCAGACCAACTTCATTAGGATATGGATCCATCCCTAATTCTTTAAGGTATTCACTTCCATACATGTTCATGTGGGTGAAACGCGAGGGCGAGAAGTCGAGGTAGTTGTTGTCGAAGTACGAGAGAGTCACATCGGCAAACCACATCTTGGGGTGGAAGTAGTCGATGGTGATGCTGGCGGCCAGTTGCGGACCGTTGCTCACATGCAGACCCTCGGTGTATACCCGCTCGGTGTAGTCGGTCGAAGGAGCACGGCCGTCGACAATCACGGGCAACTGCTCGGTGAAGAGGTTCATGCCGTTCTCGGCACTCATCGTACCCCAGCAGTTGTTGGTGTATTTGTAGCTGGCATAGGTACCGGCAGCCGACACGGTGAAGCTGTTGTTGAGTTTCACGCTCACACCGGCCTCGACACCCATGTGACGTTTGTTCACGCCCGAGAGGGTGTGGTTCACATAGGTACGGAACTCGTCGTGGTAGTAACCCGAGCTCTCCACTCCGTCGCGGAACTCGGTGAAGAATGCCGTTACACGACCTTTTACCACCGACGTATTCAGTTGATAGGTGAGGTCGCCCGAGAATACCTTCTCCGACTTCAGACCCCGTATCTGCGTATCCTTCACACGGGGAGCCACATAGGAATAACCGGCCAACGGGGCACGCGATTCGGCCAGAGCGTTGAACGACAAACGGTTGTGACCGTCAATCTTATACACGATACCGGCCTTGATGCTGGGATCGACAAAATACAACTGTTTGCCGAAACCTTTCGACTGGGCACCAACCACCTCGGCACGACCGTTACGCATCAAACCTTCGCGCTGGAACGAGGTGTAGGAGAGTCGGGCGGCATAGTAGATGTCGAACAGCGGCAACTTCCAGTCGTTCTGAACGAAAGCCGAAGCCTTGATGACGTGCATGTTGTAGTTGTAACCGAATACGTCACCCTTGCGCACGGCCTTGTTGGGGTTGTCCACATCGTTTTGTATGATGGTGAGGTTGTCGGTAAAGTCGCGCTCGGCAAACTGGTCGATGTCTATCCACTGGTTACCGCCCAGCAGGTCGTCGATGGTCTTGTAGTGCATGCCCTTGGCATACTTGGCCTCGACGCCGGCAGTAAGTTTCAGCTTGCTGTTCAGCTGGTTGGTATAGAGGAAGTTCAAGGGAATCTCCATCAAGTCGTTGTGACGACGTTCCAAAATGTACTTGGCGCTACCGTTAGGGTTCACCACGTTGTTGGTATAGTTGGCGCTGTACATGGCATCCCAGTTGATTTGCGTAATGTCGGGATCACCGGCACGCCACAGGTCGGCCAGTTGGTTGGCCAGATCTTTGTTTACCTCGCCGTAGTAGGCGTTATATACATCGTCGGGACCGTTTACACCCAACTGATAGTATTGCCAGCTGGGCAGGTTGCGGTAGTAGTCGGGACGGGGGTCGGGCGCATTGTAGAACGAAATGGCCGAGTTGCTGTACATACTGTAGTGGAAACCCAAGCCGGCAGCCAGGTTGCTGCGGTCGTCGATTTTCCAATCCCAGTTGAAGATAGCGGTGGGGTCGTAGCTGTGTACGATACGCGAGTTGCGTTTCTCGCCGTTCTGATAGCCCCAGTAGGGGTTGTAATAGATACCGCGGTAGTCATAGACCTCTTGCGATACGGCAGCCGATTGAGCCCGTTTGGTAGGAGCACCGAAGGTTGTAAAGGCAAACCGATGATTGTCGAGCACCTTTTCGGCAGCAAGGAAGTAACCGAACGAGTTGTAGAACGTACCCTCGGTGCGACCCTCGTCGGCCCAGCGGTAAACGACCGACCCGGTGAAGGCCCAGCCGTTATCCATGATACCGGTCGAGTGGATGGCCTGTCCGCGCAGTTTGTAAGCACGGTTGGTATAGGCGGCGTTCACGTTGGTACCGGCGGCATAGCTGGTGGCGCGGGTGTTGATGTTGGTCGTTCCACCCAGCGAACCGAAGGCATAGCCCGGCATCTCGAGACCGTTCACAGCATCCTTGTTACGCATGGCGTTGTTCAAGCCACCCAGACTCGAGTAGTTGAAACGACCACGCTCCAGGTCGTTGAAATTAACCCCGTTGATATAGGTCGACGACTCCCGTTGCTCGTAACCGCGCACATTGAAGCGCATGGGGCTGTAGGAGTAGCTGGCGGCTTGCAGATAAACATCGTCGGCGGCACCCGACAGATACGAAGCCGATTGGGAAGCGGCGCTGCCCTCTTCGTCGAACATCGACTCGTCGAGTTCAAAGATATTGTCCTCGAGGGCCTGTTGGTTGAGCGACTCGTCGGCTCGCTTCTCGTCGAGCGTCATGTTCAGGGTATTGTCTCCCTTCTCCACTACATAATCGACCGAATGAACCTTGTAGTCCGCAGCCGTAAAGACAACCGAAACGGCTCCTTCACGCACTCGCTTCAACTCATATTTACCATCCAGATCTGTAATTGCCGACGATTTCCGTATCGTCACTTTCACATTCGCAATAGGTTTGTTTGTTTCATAGTCAACGACAACGCCTCTCACCGTCGCGGCCTGCACCAGGGCAGGTACCAGAAGAAGCAATGCCATCAATAACCATTGTTTACGATTCATTACATCAAAAGGTTTAATTATATACTGTGTTATCTGTATTTCCACACTTCAGTCATCGCCCCGTCCCCGCTGAAAAAATGAGGAGGAAAGGAATTTGCAAATTAAAAGATTATTTTTCATTATACAAACATCTACGAAAGGAATATTTTATTACAATCGTGTTAAATTGTAATCCCTTAGCCCCCTCGTTTTGTGTACAAATGGAAAGCTCGAAGGCCAAATCGATTAAATTTCAAACCCTTAATCTATCACTCTGCCAGAAACCTGCAACTCTATGCACAAAACGGAATCTTATGCATTCTCTTCGGCTCACAGTTTGTTACGTTTCGCCCCGGCACCTTTAGTGGACCTATAACAATTTATATTTCAAATATTTAAAAATCACGCACAACAGATTTCCGCCTCCCGGTATCCTGGTTTCTTCTCATTTGTAGCAGAGATTTATCCCCAAAAATTTCGCATATTTCCCAAATTGAACTATCTTGCAGCCCATTTAATCCAAAATTGAAAATTTCAAAAACAAAAAATTTCACACACGCTATGAAAAAAATAGGACTGTTGCTACTTGCCGTATTGTTATTGGGCTCGACTGTTTCACAAGCTCAAACGCCAAAGAAACACTTTGCCATATACGCCGTAGCCTTCTACAACCTCGAAAACCTGTTCGACACCATCAACGACCCCGCCACAAACGACGAGGAGTTTACCCCTTCGGGCTCTTACCGCTGGGGCGGATTGAAATACCGCAACAAACTGAACAACCTCGCTTTTGCCATCAGCAACTTTGCCACCGACAACACCAGCCCCTTCAAGCTGAAAAACGGCCCGGCCGTAATCGGTGTTTCCGAAGTGGAGAATCAACAGGTGCTCGAAGACCTCATCCACACCGGCAAGCTGGCTCAACGCAACTATGGTATCGTGCACTACGATTCGCCCGATGCCCGGGGTATCGACGTGGGCCTCATCTACGACAAAGACCAGTTTACGGTCGAGTCGAGCAGCAGTGCCCGACTCCACTCCCAAGAGTTCCCCAACCTCCTCACCCGCGACCAGCTGGTGGTATCGGGCCGCTTGGCCGGTGAGCGCGTGCACTTCATCGTAAACCACTGGCCCTCGCGCCTGGGCGGTGAAAAACAGTCGAGCCCCAAACGCGAGGCCGCTGCCGCTCTCACCAAACATCTGGCCGACTCGCTGCTGGCTGCCGACCCCGATTCGAAGGTCATCATCATGGGCGACCTCAACGACGACCCCACCAACAACAGCTGCAAGGTGGTACTGGGCGCCAAGAAGAAACAACAGGAGGTGAAACCCGGCGGATTCTTCAACACCATGTGGGAGATGTACGACCGCGGTATCGGCACACTGGCCTACAACGGTGCCTGGAACCTCTTTGACCAGATTATCATCTCGTCCAATCTGGTAGGGAAAGACCGCTCGACCCTGAAGTATATCCGCTCCGAGGTCTTCAACCGCGACTTCCTCAAACAGAAAGAGGGCAAATACAAAGGGTATCCTCTGCGCACCCACGCCGCCGGTGCCTACCTGAACGGTTACAGCGACCACTTCCCCACCCTCATCTACCTGGCCAAAGAGGTAGAATAATTTCTCCCGACTCTCCTATATAATATATAGTATGTAGTATGAATACACGAAGAGCCGCAGCGACGCTGCGGCTCTTCGTGCTTTTACCGTCATACCGGGTCTGCTGTCACAACGCCACGCGACGAGCTACCCGTCGGCCGTGCGACGAAAGGGCCACGATATAGATGCCCGAGGGATAGTCATTCACCGGTATCGACACCTGCGTCTCGCCCGAGAGATAGTCGCACCAGAGCACACGTCCCGAAAGGTCGAGCAACTCGACCACCTCGAACTCGCCCTCGGCACAGGTAATCTCGAGCCGGTCGCCCTGGCGGGCCATGCGCCAACTATCGTTATCGATTTCGTCCACCCCGCTGTAACAGGGGTCGTTGGCAGCATCGGCCGTGGCATACTCTACCGTACCATCGGGAGCCTGGGCATAGACCAGCCGGTCGTGCGTGTCGAAACCACTCGTTTCGCCCGAGCAACCCGGTCGCAACCAGTCGCCCTCTTCCACACCCAGCCCCTCGATCCACAGCACCGAGCCATCGGCCCAAAAGCGTTGCCGCAAGGTATTGCCCATCTCGATGGTATCAATCCGGCTGATGGTAGAGTTTACCTGGGTTTGGGTCATCCAGTCGAAGTGAGCCACCGCCTCGCCCACCTTGACCCCGAAGTCGTAAATCAGAAACTCGTGGCTATACAGATTCTCGACCGGCATCAGCTCCTGGTTAAAAGTGATGTAAACCTTCTTGTCGGCCTCGCGCACAAAGGCCAGGTTCTCGTCGGCCGTAGGTTCACAGCCCTGGAAGGTATAAAACCGCTTGTACGACTCGCCGTTCACCACGGTGTCGCCCTGAATGAGATTGCGGTAATAGCTCTTGCCAAAGAGTTCTTGAGAATAGCCCCACTCGGCACCGTCGCGTACCAGGGGCACATAGGCATACTCGGCCGACTGCGCCAGCCCCATCGAGCCCCACACGAGGGCCCACCACATGATTTTTCGCATAACTACACTATATTTTAGATTGGGTCTAATGTACCGTTGGGGTAAATTTACACCATATTCACAAGAATACCTACCCCATGCCCCCTTTTTATCAATCTGGCTTTAAACTCTTTTCAAACAAAAACATTGCGTTTATCGCCGGTTTGGCATTACTTTGCAAAAATTTCCCAAAAGAGGTATTGTCCATGTCACCCAAAGCCAAGACTTATATGCTGCCCACGGCCATGATTGCCGGGAGTGTAGCCGGCTATCTGTTCCCCCGGGCCATTGCCTACTGGGCCACCCTGCTGGCACCCTGCCTCATCTTTGCCATGCTGCTGGTCACCTATTGCAAAATCTCCATCAAAGAGCTGAGCATCAAACCCCTGCACTGGGGGCTACTCTCCATACAGATTATCGGCGGGCTTATAGTCTTCGGAGCTCTCTACTTCTGGGACCCCATCATTGCCGAAGGTACCTTCATCTGCCTCTTCTGCCCTACGGCGACGGCGGCCCCCGTCATCACCGGCATGCTGGGCGGCAGCGTATCCACGCTGGTCTCCTACAGTCTGGTCAGCAACCTGGCCGTGGCATTGCTCTCGCCTCTCATCTTTGCCTTCATGGGTGTACATGCCGACATCTCGTTTGTCGACTCCTTCCTCATCATCTGCAGCAAGGTACTGCCGCTGCTCATCTTGCCTCTGGTCATCGCCCTCGTACTGCAACGATTCTTCCCCCGCATACACAACGAGTTGAAGAACCGGCAGGCCCTCTCGTTCTACATGTGGGCCGTATCGCTTTTCCTCGTAGTGGGCAAAGCGGTCACCTTTATCATCGAACAAGGTTGGGAATCGGTACCTTTCGAAATTGCCATCGCGCTGCTTTCGCTCGTGGCCTGTGTAGGGCAGTTCTATCTGGGTCGTAAAATCGGCGGAAAATATGGCGACAAAATATCGGGAGCCCAGGGTCTGGGTCAGAAGAATACGGTGCTGGCCATCTGGATGGCTCTGACTTACCTCTCGCCCATCACCTCGATAGGTCCAGCCTCGTACATCATCTGGCAAAACAGCATCAACAGCTACCAGCTCTACCTGAAAGAGAAACGCGCAGCGGCCCACCGATAACCGTCACTCCCGGTTACCACCCCGCCACGATTCCAATCGAATCACAAATGATTATTATCCCCCTCAAACAGGGGGTGGTCGCAAGCCACCGCTAATCGGCCGACTCGTCGTCGCCGGTCGTGGCCGGCAGGTTCTTCTTGGCCTTCACGCCCATGCCCTTGAGTTTCTCCACACGGCCTATCAGGTTGCCCGTGCCGTTCTTCAACTTCTTCATCGCCTCGCCATAGGTGGTGTTGGCCGTTCCCAACGCCTTGCCAATCTTCTCCATGTCGTCGATGAAGCCCACAAACTTGTCGTACAGTTTGCCCGCCTCCTCGGCTATATCGATGGCGTGACGCGTCTGCTTGTCGCGCTGCCACAAGTCGGCCACCAGCTTCAAAGCCGCAATCAGGTTGGTCGGGCTCAACAGCAATACCCGCCGGTCATAGGCATACTGCCACAACGAATGGTCGGCCTGCATGGCAGCCAGGTAGGCTGCCTCGTTGGGCACGAACATCATCACATGATCGCCCTTGCCCACGTAGTCCTGATAACTCTTGTTCGACAGTTCGTCGATATGTTTCTTGACCGAAGCCAGATGCTGCTTCAGCGCGGCGGCAGCCTCTTCGGGCGTCTCGGCATTCACATAATTGACATAGGCCGTGAGCGACACCTTCGAGTCGATGACCATCTGGCGGTTGTCGCCGCCGGGGTAACGGATAATTACGTCGGGGCGCATCTTGCGGCCCTCGGCACTCTGTATCGTGTGACCCTCGTCGTCGCGCAACGTCTCCTGAATGAAATACTCGCGGTCCTTCTCCAACCCCGACTTTTCGAGAATACTCTCCAGAATCATCTCGCCCCAGTCGCCCTGAATCTTCGAGTCGCCCCGCAACGCCTGGGTCAGTTGCTTGGCCTCTACACCTATGGTCTCGCTACGCTGCACCAGCTCCTTGATCTGCTCCTTCAGAGAAAACCGCTCGCGAGCCTCGCTGCTGTAGGTCTCCTCGACCGTCTTCTTGAAACCCTCGAGCCGCTCCTTCAGCGGGTTGAGCACCTCGGCCAACCGCTCCCGGTTCAACTCCGAGAAGCTCTTCGATTTCTCCTGCAATATCTCGTTGGCCAGCACCTTGAACTCGTTGCTCATCTCCTGGCGCACTCGCTGTACCTCCTGCTTCTGCACCTCCATATTCTCGACGAGCACCTGGTTGCGTGCCTGCAAGTCGCCCTTCTCGCGATTCAGTTGCTCCCGCTCCCGACTGGCCACGTCGAGCTGCGTCTGCATCTCGGCCAACCGAGCCGTGCAACTGTTCACCTGCGCCTCGAGCACACCGTTGCGCACCCTCAACTCCTCCGCTTCGCGGGCTCTCTCACTCAAAGTCTCCTGCCAACCCTTGCGGCGCGAATTGTACAGGAACCAAAACGCCGCGGCCGCTACAACCAACGTCGCCAATATACCAATCAATACAGCCATCATCGTTATATCCAATAATTATTACAATCCATTTATTCTCAATCCATCTTCAGCACCTCGATAAACCGCCGGGCTATCTGCTCAAAGCCCCTGTCTCCGGGGTGAGAAGCCACACCCTCATCGGTTGTTATCGTCTCGTATCCCTGCCAGGTCAAGGTCTTTGCTTCGACATTATCGCTATATCCCGTCACCTGCACGGTTGCCTGGTACGCTCGCCCGCCAATCGTGAAATCGATTTGCAGACGATTGTCCGGCAGCACGGCATAACGGGTATATTTCAAAGTCTGAGACGTCGGCTCCGTACGGGTCACGACAGTCCCTATCGAGCTGCTGTTGGCAGCAGAGCGAATATCGTTTATCGTAATAAGCGCCACATCGTGAGGCCGACAGGCATCCTTTATCGCCGTCGTAACCTGATTCGAAGCGTACCAGCCATACATCCACACGATACGGGCCCGAGGTGCTCCGCTTCTTATGGTCCTGACAAGCGCTCTGGCCCCTTGCACAAAAGCAACTCGCTTGCTCTGTGTGTTTACATTCTCGCCAATCTGCACGACCACCAGATCCAAATCGTCGCTCAACCGGGGCTGCAACATGTTTTCCAACCAGGCCCTCTGCTGCTTCTCATTCTCGCAAGCCTCGAACCCCGTCCCCGACAACCGTATGTCGGTATACGCCGGATTCTTTTCCAGAAACCGCTTCTGCAGGATAGCGTGATAATCGCAATCCTCACAAGTCGCATTCATGCCAAAAGTACCATTACCCAACAGCAAAGAATTCCCGATAAACAGAGCCTTATCGGGAACTTCCAACTTACCTGTCGCCTTCTCTTCCCAAACGGTATCGCACGACATCGTTATAAAGAGCAAAAGAGTAAGACATAAACAACGCAAGAGACGGTTCATGGGACTACACGATACAACGATACACAATTATTTGACAAAGATATTAAATGACACGAACAGAGACAAACGAAAAAAATCATTCCCCCGCAAATATTCTCGCACTTCTCCCCCACAAACCGACAATAAATTTCTCCATTCTCACTTTTATAATTACATTTGTAACCATAACCGACAAAAATTCCAGCGTATGAAATTAGGAGATGTATGGTTCTCGGCCCTTACCGAAGCCGAAAACAACGACCACATGATTATCGTTTCGGGCCGTACCGAAATCGAGCCGTTCATTCAATCGGGCAAGTTCAAGGAGCGGGTCGAAATCACCTGGAAATACGAGCCCGACAGCAAAGGCATGCCCACCGAAAAGACCAGCGAACTCATGGAGGAGGCACAAACCGCTCTGAAACGGGCCATGGAGAAGGACAAACTGGCTATCTTCACCGGCATCTATACGGGCGACGGCGAGCGTACCTGGGTGTTCTACACCCGCAACATCCCCGCTTTCGGCCGCACCCTCAACGAAGCTCTCGCCCCCTTCGAGACCCTGCCTATCACCATCTATACCGAGAAAGATCCCGAGTGGAACGAATACCGCGAGATGTGTGAGTTGAAGGGACAGGACGACGACTGCGAAATCGACGAATACGACGACAGCCCCGAGGAGTAACCACCTCCAGCCCCGGCTGCCTCATCCCGGATAAGACAAAAGGGAGAACTCGACACCATCGTGCGGGCTCTCCCTTTTTGTTTATCGGTTTACGACTCTTGTACAGATTTTACTCTTCCTCGTCGTCCTCTTCCTTCATGTTGTGGAATACGTTCTGCACATCCTCATCCTCTTCGAAACGCTCGATAAGCTTCTCGATCGAGGCTCGTTGTTCGGGAGTCACCTCCTTCACGTCGTTGGGAATACGCTCAAATTCGGCGCTGATAATCTCATAGCCGGCCTCCTCGAGGTGGTGCTGGATGTTGTTGTTCTCCGAGAACTCGCCGTAGAGTACGATTTCCTCGTCGTCGGCCTCCAGCTCGTCTACGCCGTAGTCGATCATTTCGAGTTCGAGGTCTTCGAGCGACACACCCTCTTTGGGTTTGATGTGGAACACACACTTGTGGTCAAAGAGGAACGAAAGGCTACCCGTCGTGCCCAGCGAACCGCCGGCCTTGTTGAAGTAGCTGCGCACGTTGGCTACGGTACGGGTGGTATTGTCGGTAGCAGTCTCTACCACGATAGCGATACCGAAAGGACCGTATCCTTCGTAAACGACCTCTTTATAATCACCGGCATCTTTCGACGATGCTTTCTTGATAGCCCGTTCTACATTCTCTTTGGGCATGTTGGCGGCTTTGGCATTCTGCATCAGCACGCGCAGACGGGGGTTGGCATCGGGATCGGGACCGCCGGCTTTTACGGCAATAGAGATTTCCTTACCAATCTTCGTGAACGTACGGGCCATGTTGCCCCAACGCTTCAATTTTCTGGCTTTACGATATTCAAAAGCTCTTCCCATAGGATAATTTTATCTTTTACTTTTATTTTTTGTTAGTATTGAATCATCTCAACTGTGCCTCCAACTTCTGTTGCAGATTGGAGACTATCTTGTGCATGATAGCGTCGATCTGCTTGTCGTTGAGGGTCTTGTTCTCGTCTTGCAACATGAAGGTAACGGCATACGACTTCTTGCCCTCGGGCAGATTCTTACCCTCGTACACGTCGAAGAGGTAAACCTCCTTGAGCAGTTTGCGCTCACTCTCGCGGGCCACTTTCTCGATGTCGGCAAAGGCCACCGAGTTGTCTACCAGCAGAGCCAGGTCGCGCTTCACGGCCTGGAACTTGGGCAGGTCGCTGAAGAGTACGGCGTGTTTGGCGGCCATCTTCATCAGGGCATCCCAGTTCAGTTCGGCAAAGGCCACATCGGCATCGATGTCGAACCGCTTCAGTATCTTGTGCGATACGAGACCCATCTTGCCGAGCAGTTTGCCGCCGCGGTTGCTGTAGGTGAGGGCTGCCGAGTAGACCTCGTCGCTCGTCTGCACGGCCACGATGTCACCGGCAATGCCCAGGCGGGCAAAGATATTCTCGACGTAAGCCTTCATCTCATACACGGTCGACTTCTCATCGGGGTGAGCCCAACTGCCTTCCACCCGGTTTCCGGTGAGCCACAAGGCAAAATGCTTCTCCTCGCTGTAACCCGAGAGAATCTTCTCGCCGTTGTGTGCCTCGGGGTTGAAGTAGTAGCAGTTGCCGTTCTCGTAGAACCGCAGATTGGCCCGACGACGGTTGATGTTGTGCGAGATGCTTTCCAAGCCGCCGAACAGCAGGGTTTGACGCATCACGTTCAGGTCGTTGCTCAGCGGGTTGAGCAGCGTCACGCAGTGAGCACGGGGCCAGCATTGCAGGTCGTCGTAGTAGGCACCACAGGTGAGCGAGTTGTTCATAATCTCGTTGAACCCGCAGCCGGTCAACTGCTCCGAAACCAGATTCAGCAACTGGTGAGCCTCATCGACCGGAGTCTTGTAGGAGAGGCTCGAGTGTACGCGGTCCGAAATCTCCACCTGGTTGTATCCGTAGATACGCAGCAGGTCTTCGATTACGTCGACATCGCGCTGTACATCCACCCGATAGGTGGGCACCCGCAGGGAGAGCTCGCGCTCATTCTCGCTCACAATCTCGATTTCGAGGCTGTGCAGGATGCTCTTCACCGTTTCGGCAGGGATGTGCTTGCCGATAAGGGTATCTATCTTTTCATAAGTCAATGTCACGGGGAAAGGCGCTACGGGCGACGGATAGATGTCGACGATGTCGCCGCAGATTTCGCCGCCGGCCAACTCTTTCACCAGCATGGCAGCCCGTTTGAGGGCATAGAGGGTATCGTTGGGATCGACGCCCCGCTCGAAGCGGAACGACGAGTCGGTATTCAATCCTTGACGACGGGCCGTCTTGCGCACCCACGTGGGGTTGAAGCAGGCCGATTCGAGGAATACATCGGTCGTCTCGTCGGTCACGCCAGACTTCAAACCGCCGAATACGCCGGCAATACACATAGGCTCCTCGGTGTTGCATATCATCAGGTCACGGTCTGTCAACGTGCGTTCCACTTCATCGAGCGTAACGAACTTGTCGCCCTCCTTGGCCGGTTTCACAATCACCTTGCCGCCGGCGATGCGGTTCAGGTCGAAGCAGTGGAGCGGTTGCCCCGTGCCGTGCAGCAGGTAGTTGGTAATATCGACCACGTTGTTGATGGGTCGCAACCCGATAGCCGACAGACGTTGCTTCAACCAGTCGGGGCTCTCTGCCACCTTCACGTTGCGCACCGTCACGCCGCTGTATCGGATACAGGCCTCGTGATTCTCCACCTCGACAGCGATGCCGCCATCCTTGCGATCGATGGCAAAGCCCTCTACCGACGGACGATGCAGGCCGCCATCGTGTCCGTGCTGGGTCAGATAGGCTGCCAGGTCACGAGCCACGCCGTAGTGCGATGCAGCATCGATGCGGTTGGGGGTAATGTCGACTTCGAGAATGTAGTCGCTCTTGATATTGTAATACTCTTTGGCGGGCGTACCGGGTTTCACAGGCTCGGGCAGCACGATGATGCCGTCGTGCGAAGTGCCGATACCGATTTCGTCTTCGGCACAAATCATGCCGAACGACTCCACGCCGCGGATTTTCGATTTCTTGATGGTAAAGCTCTCGTCGCCGCTATACAACACGGTGCCCAGCGTGGCCACTACCACATATTGCCCGGCAGCGACATTGGCGGCGCCGCACACGATTTGAGCCGGCTCGGCTTCGCCCAGGTCGACGGTCGTAATATGCAGGTGGTCCGAATTGGGGTGATCTACACAGGTGAGCACTTTGCCGATAACCAGGCCGTTGAGGCCTCCTTTTATCGTCTGTACCTCCTCGATGCCGCCGGTTTCGAGGCCGATGGAGGTAAGAGCAGCCGAAAGTTCCTCGGGAGTGAGGTCGAAGTTTACATAATCTTTCAGCCAGTTATACGAAATATTCATAATGAACCAATTTTATCTTCTATCCTATCGCATTCCGAAAGAGCTCTTTGAACGGGCTCCCCGAAAAATTTTGCCAAAGTTAATAAGAAACTGTTTAAAAGCCAACCGCTCTACCGATTTTTCAACCCGCGCCGACGCTATTTCTTTTCGGCATCCGGCGCACCCGAGCCTGCCGTAATCGAGAGGAAACGGGGCGGTATGGGAGTCTCGAAATTCATCTCCTTGCGGGTAACCGGGTGGGCAAAGCGCAACTTGTAGGCATGCAGAGCCACCCGACCCAACGGGCTGCCGTGAGCGCCATACTTGCGGTCGCCGGCAATGCTGTGACCCAGGTCGTGCATGTGCACACGTATCTGATTCTTGCGTCCGGTAGCCAAGTTGAGCTCTACCAGCGAGAAATGCTTGTTGCTGCTCAACACCTTGTAGCGGGTAATGGCCAACTGCCCCTCCTCGGGATTGTCGGTCGAGTAGACCTGATAGGCCGAATTCTCGGCCAGATACGACCGCACCATCCCCTCGGGCTGTTCCATCTGACCCTCGACCACAGCCACATACTTGCGCTCGAGCACCATGTTGTGCCAGTTGTGCTGCATCTGCTCCTGTATGCCTTTGCTCTTGGCAAACATCATCAGCCCCGAGGTGTCGCGGTCGAGCCGGTGTACGATGAAGAGTCTGTTTTCGGGGTTCTGCGACTTCACATAGTCGCTCAAGATGCTGTATGCCGTGCCGGTCTTGATGCGCTCGGTCGACATCGACAGCAAGCCGTAGCCCTTGTCGATGACCAGGATATACTCATCTTCATAGACCAGCCGCAGGCGGTTGTGCTTGAACACGCTAAACCCGGCCTTGAAGTTGATTTTCAACTCGTCGCCGGCATGCAGTAGCGTGTCGAACTGGGTCACCGGCATATCGTTCACCGCGACCTGGCGATGGACCAGATACGACTTGACCGTAGTGCGGCTCTTGTCGCCGAAGAGCGTATACAGGTAGTTGAGCAACGTGTCGTCGTGCTCGACGGTGTAGTGCTTGACATCCTTGTCGGAAAACCGACGGACTGGCCGTTTGTGAGAAGGTTGGCGCATACGTTTTCTATTTTTGCAATTTTGTCGTGCAAAGATAGTGCAAAGCCACCGCAAAGACAAACATAACCCGCTCTTTTATACGCAAACGACCGGTCCGCACCGGCCGACCCGTCTGCTCTGCACGGCAAGACTAACCGTCGATCATACCCAGCTTGCTGGCTATCCCCACGGCAATCGACCACACGATAAATGCAATGAATCCCACCACCAGCGCCGACAGGAAACCGTCGCTTATCCATGCCGAGATGAATGTCACGACCACTCCCAGAAGCCCCCCGAACATAATGATATACCCCATGGCCCGCCAGACGAAGACAATAGCTGCCAGAATGAAGGCAACGACCGACCAGAGGAAACTGAATACCCGGCGCACCCCGTCGCCCACCCGCTCCCAGAAGGTGCGTTGGGGACGGTGTATGTAATCGGGGCGGCCTTGCGAAATGATTTCGCCGGTCGACATGTCTACCCGGGTGCCGTTGCGCAGGGTTATGATGCGATGCTTGCCCATGGATTCCTATTGTCTGCACTCCATACACTCAGCATCCTTTTTCAACTTCACGCCATACCAGCGCAGGATGGTGAGGTGACGCTTGGGGTTGTTGTTGAACGGGGCCCAGTTGGCAAACTGGTAGTCGCGCCGGTTGGCCCAGATGTAGTAGTCGTAGGTGAGCTCCTCGAGCAGCGACGAGATGCCGCACTCGATACCCCTCGACAGTTCGTTGAGGGCCAGCTTCACCATCATGTTGTTGATGGGAGCGATGTCGGTCGACAGCCCCACCTGCACCATGGCATTGGCATCTTCGTCGGACACATAGGCCGGGATGATGCCCAGCTCGCGGGCCCGGCGCACATCGGTAATCTCGTCGTTCTGGTGATAGATGGGATTTCCCGTGAGGCAGGCGTAACAGGGTCCGCCCGGCCGCACCCGCAGAATATCGCCCCCTTCGGCCCGGGTAACGGCCCGGCCGAACAGCCCCACCTTGCCCAGCTTCACCAGCCGGGCGTTGATGTTGTAGCGGCTGGCATACTCGTCGGTAGCCACGATGGTGAGGTCGCTCTCGGCAATACACCGCTCGAGCTCGTCGAGGTGCCGGTTGATGTCGATGGCCAGGGTCTCGACCTGCGCATAGGGGTTCTTCAGCAGGATGGCATCTTTCACGGCGTTGACCTTGAGACGCCCCAACTCGTTCACGCCGCAAATGTGGCGCGAAATGTTGTGCAGTTCTATGCGGTCGAAGTCGATGAGGATGAAATGCCCCACCCCGGCCTTGGCCAGCTCGACGGCAATAGGAGCACCACCGCTCCCGAGCCCCACAATCAGCACCTTCTTCTCCTCCAGAGCCCCCACCTCGAGCAACCCTTTGCTGCGGGTATAGAGCTCGCTGCGGCGGGGCACATACTTCACGGCAGCCTCGACCTGTTGCTCGCCATCGACGATAAAGGCACGCGACTTCACCCGGTTGTCGGCCTCGACCCGGATGCACACAATCACCACCGGCACCCGCCGGGCTTCGGACGGCAAATCGCGATAGACGGCAGCCGCCTCGTCGTCGGCCCGCTCATACCCCGCCTGGTCGACCACCCAGAAGAGACAGGGCATCGAGTAACCCGTAGGGGCCACCTGCGGGTACTTGAGGTAGACGTGGTACACCTGCTCGCCCTTCCACTCGAAGGCAGCCCCGAAACACTGCGCCTGCCCGCTGTTCCAGAACTCCTGCAGATGATTCTGATAGAGATAAACAATCGGTTCCATACCCGGTCAGTTGGCATAGTAGGGTTTCGTGCCGATGGTCGTGCCCACCTTCTCCTTTCCGCTGCGTTCGGCCTCGGCCGGAGTCATCGCCTCCAGTTCGCCGTCGTCGCCGATTACCAGTTCCACTTCGCGGCGTCCGCTGTTGGTCTGCGCCAGAGCTTCGCCCAAATCTACACAATCGTCGGTTTTCTTTTTGTCGAACAGTCCCATAATTACTCTTTTTTATCGGTTTTACAATTCATTTTCAACAGGTTCAATAGGCCGCCCCCTTCAGAAATTCGTCGAGGGTACGCCCCGTTTTCAGGTGGCACTCGTACATCTCGAGCCAGATGCGCACCTTGATGATAATCTGGTAGAGGGTGATGCGGTTGGGGGCCCAGTCGGCATGGCCGTAGTGGCATACCCGCACACAACCATTCTCGCCGGCCAGCGTGTGCATGCTGTGGCTGGGCGAGAGCATACTGCCACCCGAGCGGGTCAGCAGGGGTTTAGGGCTGGTGATGAACACCTTCGGGATATTGTAGGGGTAGTTGTCCGAGAGGTCGATCTTCACCACGTAACACCGCAGGGAGTTAGTCTGGATGGCTACCGCCAGATAGGGATGCGATGTATTCATATCCATAAACCGGTATTGTTTGGGTTTGATGGTCGAGTTTTGCAACACGCCCAACTCGATTTGGTACCTTTCATTTGTCATATCGATAAATCTTTTAAACGGTTAATCACTGACGGGGCTATCCCATCGGACAGCGGACTCCAGAGAGGGGCCCCGGGCCGCCCCAAAGCTCCCAGATTCCACGACGAAGTCTCCCCCGCCTGATAGCGCACCACATAAGGGGCCCTCACCGGGAAATCCGGGCCGAATACCAATCGCCACGAGGCCCGGCCGGGCACTTCGAATCGCACCTCGATGGTCTCGTCGTCGACCTTCAGCAGTTTCGCATCGGCATAGCGCCCCTGTATGTAAGCCACAATCTGCTTCAGTTGCAGGCGGTTCGCCCGGTCGTTCAGCCAAAAGCCGCGCTCGAAAGTCACCTGCCCCGCGGCAGGAGCCTGCTGCGCGCCCCGGGCATTCATCTCGCCATATACGGCTACGGAGGTAAACGGGAAAATCAGACTGTCGCCGTGGGCTGCATCGTAACGGGCCCGTACCGGACCCTCGCCCGGCACGACCAGCCACGGGCGCTGCTCCATCGTCACCCGATGGTGCAGATTCACAAACGAGAAAGCGTTGGCCGAGGCCCTCTGCCGCACACATACCCCGATGGCCAGCACGCAACGCGACAGACCGTCGGCATACATACCCTCGTGTATCGACTGCACGTCGCCTCCGCTCGGATGCGAAAGACCCAGCCCGTGATGCGAATGCCACACCCCGATGTGCGACAACCGATGCTCCCGCGACAGCAGGTCGACGTGGCGTTGCAGATAATTGGCATCCTGAACGAAACTGGTAAACCGGCGCACCGATTTCGGCCCCGGCCCCAGCACATACACCACCACGGCATCGCCCTCGGCAGTCCAGTAGCCGAACAGGTTACCCCCTGTCTCCATCTGTGGCGAGTCGAGGATAACCCGCATCATGAAATCCAACTCTTCCCGGAAAATATAGATGTCCTCATAACCCCCTTTATCTGTCTCCATACGGCTGGTGTTTTTCGCTTTGTACAACAAGAGATTCTCTCTTATGCAATATAAATAAAAAATATCGACATTTACAAACTTATCGCCCGGAAAATACGTTTCGCGAATTAAAATCACCCATACAACTACTCCTGTAAATTATTCTCTTCAATTCCCGAAGAAGCAAAAAACAGTCATTATCTTGGTCTTTCCACAAATAACTATTACCTTTGCCCGCTGCATCTAAATCGAGTAAAAAAATGAAAATGAAAATACACCGAGAAGGTAAAAACATATTACTCTTACTGTTTGTAGTCCTGCTTATTTTGAACATACCTATCTACATGTGGGTAAAAATCGCCTGGATAGCGATTTTTGTGCATGTAGTCTCGATTGTGTTTTTCCTGCTGGTTGTCAACTTCTTCCGCTCTCCGAAGCGTCGGTTCAAAGGTGACCGTAAAAATGTAGTGGTGGCTCCGGCCGACGGTGTGGTAGTCGTACTCGAAGAGGTGCTCGAAGATGAGTATTTCCACGACAAACGCATGCAGGTATCCATCTTCATGAATATACTCAATGTGCACGCCAACTGGTTCCCCGTAGCCGGCGAAGTGCTCCACGTGAGTCATCAACAGGGCCGGTTCATGGCGGCCTATCTGCCCAAATCAAGCACCGAGAACGAACGCTCGACCATCGTCATCAAGGCCGAAAACGGACAAGAGGTGCTGGTTCGCCAGATTGCCGGAGCCGTAGCTCGCCGCATCGTCACTTATGCCGAGGTGGGCGACTCGTGCCAGATAGACGAGCACATGGGCTTCATCAAGTTCGGCTCGCGTGTCGACCTCTACCTGCCGCTCGACAGCGACATCAAGGTGAAACTGAACGACAAGACTACAGGCGATTTAACCGAAATAGCCCGCCTAAAATAAGCAATCATGAACGCAATTGTCAAAAATATACCCAACTCCATCACCTGCCTGAATCTGCTCTCGGGATGCTTCGCCTGCATTTTTGCATTTCAGGGCCAATACGATTGGGTTGCCTTGTGCATAGGGTTGTCGGCCCTCTTCGATTTTCTCGACGGCATGGCCGCCCGGTTGCTGCACGCCTACTCTCCGTTGGGTAAAGAGCTCGATTCGCTGGCCGACCTCATCAGTTTCGGGCTGGCTCCAGGTCTGATGGTGATGCACTTGATGGCCTACAACAGCACATTCCACGGCATGGCCGAATACCAGTCGTGGTGGGCATTGAGCGCGCTGCTCATCCCGGTATTTTCGGCACTGCGGTTGGCCAAGTTCAACATCGATACCCGCCAGACTACCTCGTTCATCGGGCTGCCCGTACCGGCCAACGCCCTCTTCTGGATAGGTGTCTGCCAGGCCGTGCTGCGCATGGAGAGCCCCGTATGCGGCTACGCCATCGTGACGCTGGTCATCATCTTCTCGCTGTTGCTGGTATCGGAGATTCCCATGTTCTCGCTCAAGTTCAAAAACCTGAAGTGGAAAGAGAACTACCTGCGCTACCTCATCATCGCCGTTGCGGCAATCTGTCTCATTTCCTTGGGTTTGGCCGGTCTTGCCGCCACCATAGGCTTGTATATCGTCTTGTCGCTGTTGACAGCCCGCAAGCGATAAAAACAAAAACGGAACGATTTTTGTTCCTACTGGGATATAAACCTAATATGTATCGATTATGCACTTGGCATTTTTGCTTCTGATTATACTCTTTATTATCTTCTTTGTGCCCCTCTTGGCTCTCATCCAACTGGTCGTACGCTTTATATCCCGCATATTCTTCGGGAGAAAAGAGGGGGCTGGCAATACCTTCGGCCGGCAGGAACAGAGCAGCCGCTCACAGGGCGAACGCTCCACGACCTGGTATACCAGTACCAAGAAAGGGAAAAAGAAGATTGACAGTTCGGAGGGCGAGTATATCGACTTCGAAGATATAAAGGAATAAAAAAAAGAAGAGAGACCCGTCGCGCGGCCTCTCGTCAAGAGGTCTGCAGCCAGTCTCTCCCCTGTCTCGTGGCGGCTTGTAGCAGCCGCGCTATTTCACCGACAGAATCTCTTCAACGATAAAGTTGCTGTATCCCCTCCAGGGCAATGCTCCCAGATACTCGTTGTATTTCAGTTCGACATGACGTCCGCTCATGCGCATGAGCGAATCTGCCAAATTGGCATCATCGACCGAAAAGACAAACTGGTTGGACTGCAGCGACCCTTGCCCTGCCGTGCGGAATCCCTCCATGATGAGAGTCCCCTCGTAGGTCTTGAACACATAGCCCTTCTTCACGACATAGTTGAGAGTACCCGCCTTCACACCCGAGCCGAATACAAAATAGTAACGCACATACACAAAGGCGCCCAGGGCCACTACCAACACCACTCCCGCAATCCACAGGAAGCGGCGGAACGACCGGCGCAGGGCTTCGCCCCGGCTGCGGCCTGTTTGAGTCTCGTTTATTTCACCGTTCATTTCATTCTGTTTTTCGCAATCTCTCCCCACAGGCTATCTCGGTAGGTTCCACGCCTCGCCCCGTTTGCCCCGGGCCCCGATTGCACTTGACACCAAAGAATATATTTCAAAACAAAAAAGCGGTCGATGCGAGCAACCGCATCGACTGCTTTTAGCATTTATTATCGTTTCACTCCTTCACCGGGATATTCTCCAAGGCAGCCACCAACAGCTTCCAGAAGGTCTCGACCGTAGAGATTTCTACCTTCTCGTTGGGCGAATGCGGGTGCTTGATGGTGGGGCCGAACGAAATCATGTCGAGGCCCGGATAGTTGGCACCGATAATACCGCACTCGAGACCGGCGTGCATCATCTTCACTTGAGCCTCACGCCCGGTTACCTGCGGATAGAGCCGTTTCATCAGGTTCAGAATCTGCGATTTGAAGTTGGGTTCCCAACCGGGATAGGCACCATCGAAATCGACCCGGGCACCGGCCAGCGAGAAGGTGCTCTCCAACTCCGAAGCCAAAGCCCGTTTCATGCTCTCGCTCGAGCTGCGCACGAGAATCTTCACCTCGATATACCCTTCGGAGGTACGCACAATCGAGAGGTTCGACGAGGTCTCCACCACGTCGGGGGCATCGGGTATCATGCGATACACACCGTTGTGGCAGGCCACGATGGCGTTGATGAGGTCGTCCTGTATCTCCTCGGGCAGGAGCGAATGCGGCAGTTCGGTCTGCTCGGCCGTAAAGTAGAGGTTCTCTTCGATGAAGCCATACTCCCGCTTGAGCGTAGCGGCAAAGTCATTCACGGCATCCATGAAATCCTCCTTGTCCTCGGCCAGAATCGTCACCACGGCCTCGGCTTCGCGCGGGATGGCATTGCGCAGCGTACCGCCGCTGTAACTGGCCAGGCGGGCCTCATACTCCGACACCGCCTCTTTCAGGAAGCGGAACATCTCCTTGTTGGCATTCATGCGGCCCAGGTGAATATCCACACCCGAGTGGCCGCCGTGCAGTCCGCCCAGAGTCAGCTTCACGGCTATCTCGTTGGGAGCCGGCGTATAGGGTTCCTCCTTGTAGCGGAACTCGATATTCACATCCACACCGCCGGCACAGCTCATGTAGAGCTCGCCATCCTGCTCCGAGTCGGTATTCAGCAAAATTTCGCCATGCAGCTCGCCCGGTTCCAGCCCGATAGCGCCATACATGCCGGTCTCCTCGTCGTAGGTAAAGAGCGCTTCGAGGGGGCCATGCTTGAGATCTTTCGACTCGAGAATAGCCAGAATCGACGAGATGCCGATACCGTTGTCGGCGCCCAGCGTCGTCTCGGTAGCCGTCACCCAGTCGCCGTCGACACGGGGGAGAATAGGATCGGTCTCGAAGTCGTGCTTCACCGACTTGTTGGCCTGAGGCACCATATCCATGTGACCTTGCAGAATGACCGGCTTGCGGTTCTCCATGCCGGGCGTAGCCGGCTTGCGAATGATGACATTTCCAGCCTTGTCGTGAATCGTCTCCAAACCCAGCGAACGACCTACACCCATGATATACTCGGTAATCTTGTCGAGGTGTCCCGACGGACGGGGAATCTGACAAATCGCCTGAAAATGTTTCCACACAGCCTGCGGCTGAAGAGATGTGATTTTGCTGTCCATAGTTATAATTTTATAGATCCGTAAATTGTCAAAGGCGATCCGACTCGGGAATCTCCGTCACAATATCGTCCACAACCCGTTCGCCCTTGGGTTTCTTCTTATCGCATGCCATCGAAATGAAGGCATATATTCCTATCAGCACAACCAGCACCATTTGCGACCCGTGTGCCACAAAGGCAAAGGCGCCGGCCTCGTTGCCCGTGATACCGTAGTACGACAGACCCGCGATAACCGCCAGGTGCCACGGTCCTATCCCCCCCTGCACGGGAAGTCCCATGCCCAGACTGCCCAACACATAGAGCAGCAACACCGCAGCCACCGTCAGATGCGACGTGCTGGGGAAGGCAAATATGCACAAATATAACTGCATAAAATAGCAGAACCAAATAAAGAGGGTATAGAATATGAATTGAAATTTACCGTGCATGGTCACAATCGAAGCAAAACCGGCCCACACGTTGGCCATCAGCCCCTTGATGCGCTGCACCAGCCGGCTCTGGCTGTTGGTGCGGAAAAACCAGATCACCACCCCGATGCAGACGGCAATACCCACATAGAGCCACACCGATGTGAGCACGCTTGTCACCCCCGCCTCGATCGAAGGGTTCTCGTCGAGAAACCGGATAAACGGCTTCATCTGCATGAAAAAGACCAGCAGCGTGAGCAACGCCACCATCACCGTATCGGAGAGGCGGTCCGACACCATCGACCCCAGCACCTTGCTGAACGACGCCTTCTCGCGCTGGGCCACATAGCCGCAGCGCCACACCTCGCCCAGGCGGGGGAAGAGCAGGTTCATGGCATACATGCCGAAGATGGCATTGATGAGGACACGCATCGACGGCTCTATATGCAGCGCGCGCAACTGCAAACGCCAGCGCAAGGCCCGGGCTATATGACTGAAAACGGCCACCCCCATCGAGAGGACAACCCAAGTATAGTTTACATCGGTTTTAAGAATCTGGAGTATGGTCTCTACATCGAGTTGCTGGTAGACATACCAGAACAACCATACGCCGCAGAGCAGAGGAAGCAGATATTTTACAATATCGCGGATTATCCTTTTCAATTTTCCCGTTTTAAAAATTTGTTATACCTTTGTATGCTGCAAAGATAAAGGTTTATCTCCAACTTTGTAGCGAACGGAGGCCTGAAAAATCTCCGCTGTAAATATTTTATTGACTCACAACTGAAACCGGAACCTTCATGAGCTACATGGTCAAACCCAAGAAATCGCTGGGACAGCATTTTCTCACCGACTTGAGCATAGCCGAGGCGATTGCCGACACCCTGGCCAGCTACAAAGGCATGCCCGTGCTCGAGGTGGGGCCCGGCATGGGAGTCCTCACCCGGTTTCTGCTGGATAAAGGCCACGACCTCACGGTGGTCGAGCTCGACCCCGAGTCGGTCGAATACCTGCAGGAGCACTTTCCCGAGCTGCGCGACCGTATTGTCGCCAAAGACTTTCTCAAGCTCGACCTGGCCCAACTCTACGAAGGCCCCTTCTGCGTCATCGGCAACTATCCCTACAACATCTCGAGCCAGATATTTTTCAAGATTCTCGACTATAAAGACCGCATACCCTGTTGCAGCGGCATGATTCAGAAAGAGGTGGCCGAACGCATGGCCGCCCCTCCCGGCAGCAAGACCTACGGGATACTGAGCGTGTTGCTGCAGGCCTGGTACGATATAGAATATCTCTTCACCGTTCCCGAGCACGTGTTCAATCCCCCGCCCAAAGTCAAGTCGGCGGTCATCAGGATGACCCGCAACCAGGTCGAGCAACTGGGGTGTAACGAACGGCTCTTCAAACAGATTGTCAAAACCGCCTTCAACCAACGGCGAAAGACCATGCGCAACTCACTGAGAAGCCTGGTCGGGAAAGAGTGCGAAGTCCTGTCCGACCCCATCTTCGACGAACGCCCCGAGCGGCTGTCGGTCGAGCGGTTCATCGCCCTCACCAACCTGTTAGAGAGTTATATCATCCCATAAACAACCTGCCGGAATACCGTCGGCCTTCCACCCTGTTCCGGATTCAAACCCAAGGAGGCTGAGACATGGAAAAGTTTACGCCCGAATATATACAGAACGTCCAGCAAATCATCAAGAACGACGAGAAAGACAAGGCTCGCGAACTGCTCAAGGAGTTGCACCCCGCCGACATCGCCGAGCTGTACCAGCAGCTCAACCTCGACGAGGCCGAGTACATATACATGCTGCTCGACGGCGAAAAGGCGGCCGACGTACTGCTCGAACTCGACGAGGACGACCGCAAGAAGATGCTCAAGCAACTGCCCAGTGAGGTGATTGCCAAGCAGTTCATCGACTACATGGACTCCGACGACGCCGTAGACCTCATCCGCGAGATGGACGAGGATGCCCAGGAAGAGATTCTCTCGCACATCGACGACGTGGAGCAGGCCGGCGACATCGTAGACCTGTTGAAGTACGACGAGGATACCGCCGGCGGTCTCATGGGTACCGAGATGGTGGTCGTGAACGAAAACTGGAGCATGCCCGAGTGCGTGAAACAGATGCGCATCCAGGCCGAGGAGCTGGGCGAACTCTACTACGTCTACGTGGTCGACGACGACGACCGGCTCAAAGGCGTCTTTCCCCTCAAGAAGATGATTACCAACCCGTCGGCCTCCAAGATCAAGCACGTCATGCGCAAAGACCCCGTATCGGTCAAGACCGACACCCCCATCGAAGAGGTGGCCGTCACCTTCGAAAAGTACGACCTGGTGGCCGTCCCCGTAATCGACAGCATCGGGCGGCTGGTGGGGCAGATTACCGTCGACGACGTGATGGACGAGGTGCGCGAACAGTCGGAGCGTGAATACCAGTTGGCATCGGGTCTTTCGCAAGACGTCGAGTCGAACGATACCGTCTTCACCCAGACGGCGGCCCGCCTGCCGTGGCTGCTCATCGGCATGTTCGGCGGTCTGGCCAACTCGGTGATTCTGGGCAACTTCGAGGCCAACATCGCCCGCAATCCAGCCACCGCCCTCTTCATCCCCCTCATCGGTGGTACGGGCGGAAACGTGGGCATCCAGTCATCGGCCATCGTCGTGCAGGGCCTGGCCAACGGCAAGCTCGACATGAAGACGGCCGGCAAACAACTGTTCAAGGAGCTGGGCGTAGCCCTCATCAACGCCTGCATGATTTCGCTGCTGGTTTTCGTCTACAACTGGTTTTTCCTCGACAACATGGCCACCACCGTATCGGTGTCGCTCTCGCTATTTGCCGTCGTGATATTCGCCTCGATATTCGGTACTCTCGTGCCCCTCACCCTCGAGCGGTTCAAGATAGACCCGGCCATTGCCACAGGCCCCTTTATCACCATTACCAACGACATCATAGGCATGCTCATCTACATGAGCATAAGCTATATGCTCTCGACCTAAAAGGGACTGAGACGAAAAATTTTGCATACTTTTGTGTATTTCAATCGTTATTATATATATTTTTGTCCACGCGATTGAGACCAAGATTTAACCGACATAAACTCAAAAATGAAAAGAAGCATATTAGATATCTCCGATTTACAGGAAATCGTCCCCCAGTTGAACAACGAGAGAGGGGGCAAAATACTCCAACGATTAGCCAAAATCTGTAAACTCGACGATATCAATGCCCTCTACGGACGCCACTGCGATTTGAGAGGAGCCGATTTTGTCAACGCCATCATCGACGATTTGGACATCACCTGCAAGGTCGACAACGAAGAGGTGCTCGACCACCTGCCCGAAGGCTCGTTCGTCACCATATCGAACCACCCGTTCGGTGCTCTCGACGGAGTCATCATCATCAAACTGATTGCGGCTCGCCGCCCCGACTATAAGGTGATGGTCAACTGGATACTCAACTACATCAAGGCCATGTCCGACAACTTCATTGCCGTAGACCCCTACTCCAACCCCGAGCGACGTTACGTCTCGCTCAACGGCATACGCGAAGCTCTCTTGCAAGCCAAAAACGGCCATCCTCTCGGATTCTTCCCCGCCGGTGCCGTGTCGCGCCTCAAGTGGAGCCTCAAGATTGAAGACCGGGAGTGGCAACCCAACATCATACGCCTCATCCAGCAAATCAAAAAGCCGGTGATTCCCGTCTTTTTTCACGGACACAACTCCCTGTTCTACAACCTGCTGGGATTGATAAGCTGGCAATTGAGAGCCTTGCGGCTACCGGCCGAGGTATTCAAGAAGGAACACCAGACCATACACATCTCTATCGGCAACATCATTCAGCCCGAGACCTTGGCCCAATACCGTACCACCGAAGAGCTGGGAGCATTCCTGCGGCACGAGACCGACAAGCTGAGAAAACTGAAAAGCCAGCGCTAAAACACACCACCTACACCCGTTTTTTCAGTATCGATGGGAAAACAGGATGCGGTTCGGGATAAAAAATATCTGAAAACAAACTGCGATATTTTATTCTCCGCTCTCCTTTTTACTATCTTTTCAGAAGATAGGATGCGGTTCGGGATAAAAAATATCTGAAAACAAGTTTCGATATTTTATTCTCCGCTCTCCTTTCACTATCTTTGTAGGGGATAGCGGGCAACGAGACGCCAACCCACCCCGTGAAACAGGAGCGGGAGAACGTGTCGTCTCCGCGCTATCTCGACCCTAAAAGATTCAGCAGTTATGATTCCCGCAGACGTACAGCAAACCAAACAGCGGTTCGGTATCATCGGTAATGCCCCCGGTCTGATACGGGCCATCACCCGGGCGCTGCAAATTGCACCCATCGACCTGGCCGTGCTCATCACCGGCGAGAGCGGTGCCGGCAAAGAGTTCTTCCCGCAGATAATCCATGCCAACAGTTCCCGCAAACACGGCAAATACATAGCCGTCAACTGCGGTGCCATACCCGAAGGTACCATCGACTCCGAGCTCTTCGGTCACGAAAAGGGAGCCTTCACCGGTGCCCTCTCGGCCCGCAAGGGATATTTCGAGGAGGCCGACGGCGGCACCATCTTCCTCGACGAGGTGGGCGAACTGCCCCTCACCACACAGGCCCGCCTGCTGCGTGTACTCGAGAGCGGCGAGTTTCTCAAGGTGGGTTCGTCGACCGTACTGAAGACCAACGTGCGCATCGTGGCTGCCACCAACCTCGACATGGTCAAGGCCGTATCCGAGGGGAAATTCCGCGAAGACCTCTACTACCGGCTCAGCACCATACACATCGAGATTCCCCCCTTGCGCGAACGGGCCGACGACATCCTGCTGCTCTTCCGCAAATTCTCGACCGACTTCGCCGAGCGGTACCGCATGCCGGTCATCCAGCTCACCGACGACGCCCGCAACGTGCTGCTCAACTACCGCTGGCCGGGCAACGTGCGCCAGCTGAAGAACATCACCGAGCAGATCTCCATCTTCGAGACCAACCGCGAAGTCGACGGCGCCACCCTGCAGGGCTATCTGCCGCAATACAACATCGAGAAACTGCCCGCCCGCCAGACAGCCACTCCCGGCGAGCAAGACCACACCTTCTTCGAGAAGGAGCGCAAGATGCTCTACAAGACGCTGTTCGAGATGCAGAAGGAGCTGGCCGACCTGCACGCCAAGGTCGAAGAGCTCACCAAGGCCGCTCAGGGACAGGCGCACTTCACCCCCTCGCCCCAATCGGTGACCGTGGCCCGCTCCATGGCTCTCGCTCCCATTACCACGGCCGTACCGGTACACGTCCCGGCCTCCAAGGGCAAAACCATCGACGAGACCGAGGGCGAGGTTATCCCCAACGAAGCCGAGTATGTGGAGGAACAGCCCACCACCCTCGAGGATACCGAGCGCGAGACTATCCGCAAGGCGCTCATGCGCAACCACGGAAAACGGAAAAAGACGGCCGAGGAGCTGAAAATCTCGGAACGGACCCTCTACCGCAAAATCAAGGAATACAATCTGGAATAGTATATACATGCCTATGAAACGCTTCATCGCCATACTGCTCGTGGCCCTCACCTCTTGCAGCATCTCCTACAAGTTCAACGGGGCCTCGATCAACTACGACACCACCAAGACCATCTCGATTGCCAACTTCCCCATCAAGGCAGCGCTGGTCTATCCCCCTCTCGAGGAGCTCTTCACCAACTCGCTGAAGAACGCCTACACGCGCCAGACGCGGCTGCAGATTGTCAGCAGCGGCGGCGACCTGCAGCTCGAGGGCGAAATCACCAACTACGACCTCACCCCGCAGGCCGTAACCGAAAACGCCTACGCCTCGCAAACGCGGCTCACCATTGCCGTGCGGGTGCGCTTCACCAACACCAAAGATCCGCAATTCAACATCGACAACCAGACCTTCTCGGGGTACAAGGACTTCTCGAGTACCCAGATGCTGACCGATGTTCAGGACGAACTGATACAACAAATCACCGACGAACTGGTGGACCAGATTTTCAACGCCACCGTAGCCAACTGGTAATGCCATGATCACCCGCGAACAAATACGCAATCTGCTGAATGGCGTGTGCGACCAACCCATCGCCCGGGCCGACGCCGACCAAATGGCCGCCGACTACCCCTACTTTGCCATTCCACAACTGCTCTACCTCAAATACACGCCCGGCGCCATGCCCGACGAGCGACGCATACAACAGGCTCTGCTTCACGCCAGCCCGGGCGAACACCTCGAGAGTGTGCTCGGCATCGAGGGCGAGTCGTTTGCCGACCTCTACCCCAAAGCCCCGCGCACCGACACCACCATGCAGGCCATCGACCTCTTCCTGGGTACCTACCAGAAAGGGGGTAAACTCCCTACCGAAGAGAGCCTCGACCGCCTCATCTCGGGCAACATCATCGCCCAGACCGACTACATGAGGCTGTTGCAGCAAGACGACCCGCAACCCGCCGTACAATCGGCTCAACCGATACAACCCACCGTCGAGGTACCCAAGCCTTCCCCGGAGCACAAAAGCGAACCGGCTCCCGCCCCGGCGCCTGCCCGCAAGAGCCCGGCCGAACGCGAGAATACCCCGCAAACCGTCCCCTCTGAACCGGCTGCCGACGACACCTTCTTCACCGAAAGCCTAGCCAAAATCTACATCAAACAGCGGCGATATGAAAAAGCATTGCAAATAATTAAAAAATTAAGTTTGAAATATCCAGAAAAAAATATTTACTTTGCAGACCAAATAAGATTTTTGGAAAAATTGATTATTAACATAAAAACAGAATAACAGAAAATGTCAGTAGTATTAACCGTCTTTATCATCTTGGCATCGGTGCTGATGATAGGCATTGTATTGGTACAGAAATCAAAAGGAGGGGGTCTTGCCTCTAATTTCGCATCATCAAACCAGATTATGGGTGTTCGCAAAACAACCGACTTCGTAGAGAAAGCCACTTGGACTCTCGCCGTGGTAATCATGGTTTTAAGCATTGCCACTGTATTTGTTTCGCACAATAGCCAAACCACTTCCGGTTCGGAAATCAAAGACATCGTAAACACCGAAGCCCCTGCTGCTCTCCCCGGTTTCGAGACTCCGGCTGCCGGCGACAACACCGCTGCTCCCGCTCAACAGGCCCCGGCCGAACAAGCTCCGGCTCAGGAAACTCCGGCGAAATAATCCAGAGATTTATAACACACTTTCATATCGATGCCCGAACCTACTATGTGTAAGTTCGGGCATTTGTGTCTTATCGTATAACCCGTATCTTCACCATGGACGACACCAAAAACTTCTGGCAACGCCTCTTCAAGCGTAACCGCAACGACTCCCCTCAATCGGAGGCCGAAAAAGAACACTCCCTGAGGGAGCAACTCGAGTCTCTGGCCTGCAACGGCATCTTCTTCGATTTCGATAAAACAAGTCAGGTATCGCCGTGTCAATCCAAATTCGGAGGCCGTCCCGCCCTGCCGCCGAAATGGAAATGGCCTCACTACACCGATGAATACGGCAACGAGACAGCTTTGCCCTTCCTCCTGCAAATCAACTGCGAAGAGCTGGCTCCCTACGACACCGACAACCGGCTGCCGCACGAGGGCATGTTCTACCTCTTCTACGACCTCATCAACCAGCCGTGGCTCAACAGCAAAGGGGCCAAACTGCTCTACACCCCCACCCCGGCGGCCGAGCTCACCCCGACCGAATATCCCGACCAACTGGCCGAGGCTCAACGCCTCTACGAGATGGGGCTCCGGTTCGGCAATCAACCTTCGGCTCCCGGCTGGGACGACTATTACAGCCTCATGGGATACGACCAAAACACCTATGCCTACACCGATTGGGACCTCATCGAGAAGCGGCTAGAGAGCTGGGGTTACACCCACCCCGAATCGGCAGGCCAGATGCTGGGCTATGCCCAACTCATCCAGAACGGCATCGCCGAGGTGTGCGAGTCGAGAGCTAGGGGCGACAAGCCCGAGAGCTATACTACCGAGTCGGCTCGCGAATGGGTACTGCTGCTGCAACTCAACTGTATCGAAGAGCCCGAGGTCGACATCTCCTTCGGCGACTGCGGCAGCCTCTACTTCTACATCAGACGGCACGATCTGGAACGCGGCGACTTCGGCCAGATTCAGTTCGAGATGCAATGCTATTGACCATCCGCCCCCTATACTAAACGAGGAGCGAGCCCGGGTGACATCCCCCCGACTCGCTCCTCGCTTCTATTCGTTCCAATTCGTCCCTGCCTACTTGGCCGGCTTCAATGCCTCCATGATGGCGGCTTCGAGCTCGTCGGCCAGTTCGGGATTGTCTTCTACACACTTCTTGGCGGCATCGCGGCCCTGACCCAGTTTGGTATCTCCGTAGCTGAACCACGAACCGCTCTTCTTGATGATACCCTTGTCGACACCCAGGTCGATAATTTCGCCCGAGCGCGAGATACCCTCGCCAAACATGATGTCGAACTCGGCTTTGCGGAAGGGAGGTGCCACCTTGTTCTTCACCACCTTCACACGAGTCTGGTTACCGATTACCTCGTCGCCATCCTTCAGCTGGCTGATGCGGCGAATATCGAGGCGCACCGAGGCGTAGAACTTCAGGGCGTTACCACCCGTCGTCGTCTCGGGGTTGCCAAACATCACCCCGATCTTGTCGCGCAACTGGTTGATGAAGATACAGGTCGTGTTGGTTTTGCTGATGGTGGCCGTGAGCTTACGCAGGGCCTGCGACATCAGGCGGGCCTGCAGACCCATCTTCGAGTCGCCCATATCGCCCTCGAGTTCGGCCTTCGGTGTCAGAGCCGCTACCGAGTCGATGACCACAATATCGACCGCCGACGAACGTATCAGCTGGTCGGCAATCTCGAGAGCCTGCTCACCGCTATCGGGCTGCGAAATCCACAGGTTCTCCACATCCACACCCAGCTTCTCGGCATAGAAGCGGTCGAAAGCGTGCTCGGCATCGATAATGGCGGCGATACCACCCGCCTTCTGGGCCTCGGCAATGGCGTGGATGGCCAGCGTGGTTTTACCCGACGACTCGGGACCATAAATCTCGATGACACGTCCGCGCGGATAACCGCCCACACCCAGCGCCGCATTCAGCGCAATAGAGCCGGTGGGAATCACGGCCACCTCTTCGACCGAGTCGTCGCCCAGTTTCATGATGGCGCCGCGACCGTAACTCTTCTCGATTTTATCCATAGCCGCTTGCAGAGCCTTCAGTTTCTCCGAAGGCACCGGCACCCGCTTCTTGGCACCGGCAGCAGCTTGAGCTTGTTGTTGTTCTTCCATAATCTTCCTATTTTTTATTTACTTTTTCAAAATCTGGGCGGCGTGATTCTTCGTGTCTACCTTCTCGATAACATCGGCTATCACGCCATTCTCGTCGATGATAAAGGTGGTGCGCACGGTACCCATGTAGGTACGGCCGGCCATCTTCTTCTCGCGCCACACCCCGAAGGCCTCGTTCAGCTTCAACTCCGTGTCGGCAATCAGCGGGAAGGGCAACGACTGTTTCTCGATAAACTTCACATGCGAAGCCTCGCTGTCCTTGCTCACGCCCACCACGGCATAACCGGCCGACTGAAGGTCGGCATAGTTGTCGCGCAGGTTGCACGCCTCGGCCGTACAGCCGGGGGTGTTGTCCTTGGGATAAAAATACAGTACCACTTTGCGACCGGCGAAGTCGCTCAAACGTATCTCTTTGCCCGATTGGTCCACGCCCAATACTTCGGGGGCTTTATCTCCTGGTTTCAGTGCCATAATCTTTTCTATTTAATTCGTCACACAAAGATAACTATTTTTCCCCTCCGTCAAAAACCGATACCGAAATATCCGTTCCCGCTTCGGATATGACAAAGATAGCAACGCACTTGCGCATAAGAGATGCACAGGTGCGTTAATATACGTTTATTATCTAAGAAAAGAGATACCGCTGGAACAACCGGTCTCCCCACCTCCCCTCACGACTGCTTCTTGTAGGTGAGGGCCGCCACGGCGTTGAAGAGCCCGGCATAGCCCACCAGGGCGAGGTACTGCGGCCACAGTTCCACAATCGAAGCCCCCTTGAGATAGACGGCCCGCATCACCTCCACAAAGTAGCGGGGCGGCAACAGGTAGGTGATGGCCCGCGCCCAGGCGGGCATCGACTCGATGGGGGTGAGCAGTCCGCTCATCAGCACAAAAATCATGATGAAGAAAAACATCACAAACATGGTCTGCTGCATGGTCGACGAGCGGTTGGCGATAATGATACCCAACCCCGACATGGTGAGGATGAAAAAGAAGGCGGCCAGATAGACCGAACCGACAGAACCGGCCGGAACGAGACCATAGACCCACCAGGCCAGCAGCATGGCGAGGGTGAGCACCACGAAACCGATTATCCAGTAGGGGATGAGTTTGGCCAACGTGAAGAGGAAGCGGCTCACCGGGGTGACATTTATCTGCTCGATGGTGCCGAACTCCTTTTCGCTCACCAGATTGATGCCGGGCAGGAAGCCGCAGATAAGCACCAGCAGGATAATCATCAGCGCCGGCACCATGAAGTGCTGATAGTCGAGTGTGGGGTTGTAGCGATTCTGCACGACAAAGAGGTCGGTCGCCACCACGGGCATCTGCTCCTGCTGCAACTCGGCCAGGGCCTGCCGCACAATCTGCACCATGTATTGCGAGCCCAGAGCCCCCTTCAGCGCATTGGTACCGTTCACATCGATGCCGATGCGCCGGGGCGAACTCCCGGCCAGAGAGCGCTCGAAGTGCTCGGGAATGGAGAGTATCACATCGGCATCGCCCTCCTCGAGCGAAGCATAGGCCGCCTCGTAGCTCTCGGTCACACTTTTGAGGCTGAAGTAGTCCGACGACCGTATCTTCTCGACAATCCGGCGGGAGGCCTCGGAGTGGTCGTTATCGACAATCGACACCCCCACATGGCGCACATCCATCGTCGCCACCCACGGGATGACCAGCATCACCAGCAGGGGGAACACAATCACCATCTTGGGCATGAAGGCATTCCGCATGAACTGACGGAACTCCTTTTCCAGCAAAACGAGCAAGGTCCTTCTCATCACGATTCGAGTTTATCGTTAAACTTCTTCAAGGCCACAACCACCAGCACCACCGTCATGGCCAGCAGGATGGCACTCTCCTGCCACACGGCCACAAACGGCTGCCCGCCAATCATCAGCTTGCGCACCGCCTCGATATACCACCGGGCCGGAATCACACACGAGAGAGCCCGCAGGATACCGGGCATATTCTCGACCGGGAAGAGCATGCCCGAGAGCATGATGACCGGCAGCATGAGCAGCATACCCGAGATGAGTATTGCCACCACCTGCGTGTGCGAGACGGTCGAGATAAAGAGTCCCAACGCCAGCGAGAGCACCAGATAGAGCAGCGAAAGCCCCACCAGCCCCACCATCGAGCCCGACATGGGTACCCCCAGCACGTAGTGTGCCAGCAGCAGAATGGTCGCCAGCGCCAGACACGACAGCAAAAAGTAGGGAATCATCTTGGCCGAGATAATCCAGATAGGCCGCACCGGCGACACCAGAAGCACCTCCATCGTGCCGCTCTCCTTCTCGCGCACAATCGAGACCGAAGTCATCATGGCACAAATGAGGATAAAGATAAGCCCCATGATACCGGGCACGAAATTGTACGAACTCTTCATCTGCGGGTTGTAGAGGATACGCACCGCCGGGGCCGAACCGGCCGCCACCGAACCGTCGCCCAGGAAAGCCTGTTGCAGGTAAATGAGGTCGGTACCGGCATTGTTGGGATTCGAGGCATCGACGACAAACTGCACCGCCGCCTCGTCGATGGCTCCGACTGCAGCCCCTTCGACCAGACGGTCATAGTCATCGGCAAAGACCACCACGGCAGCCGCCTGCCCGCTGCGCAACACCCGGTCGATGCGCTTCTGGTCGATATACCCCTTGAACGAAAAGTAGGGGTTGGCATTCATGCGCTCGATCTGCTGCCGCACCGCCTCGGTACGGTGGGGTGCCACGGCAAAGAAGGGGATGTTGTTCACCTCGGTCGAGATGGCAAACCCGAAGAGAAGCACCTGCACCACCGGCATGAGCAGCACGATGAGCATCGTGCGCCGGTCGCGCAGAATATGCAGGGTCTCTTTCTTGACAAAATGTAAAAATCCGCTCATACTACTCACTCCGTTTTGCTCCTCGGGCCAGAATCCTGAACACTTCGTCCATCGACTCGGCCCCAAACTCTCTCTTCAACTCGGCCGGTGCACCCAGGGCTTCTATCTTGCCGTCGACCATAATCGACACCCGCGAGCAATACTCGGCCTCATCCATATAGTGCGTGGTGACAAATACCGTCGTACCGCCTGCCGCCGCCTCGTAAATCATCTCCCAGAACTGACGCCGGGTCACCGGGTCGACCCCACCCGTGGGCTCGTCGAGAAAAACCACCTCGGGCCGGTGCAGCGTAGCCACCGAGAAGGCCAGCTTCTGCTTCCACCCCAGCGGCAGCGAACCCACCAGCGTATCGGCCTCGCTCCTGAAGTGCAGCCGGTTGAGCACCGATACCGTGCGGCGCAACGTCTCGTAACGTCCCAAGCCGTAGATGCCGGCATAGAGGCGTATGTTCTCGCGCACCGTGAGGTCGTCGTAGAGCGAAAAACGCTGGCTCATATAGCCGATGTGCCGCTTGATCTGCTCACCCTGCGTCATCACGTCGAAGCCTGCCACCCGGCCGCTGCCCGAGGTAGGGTAACTCAACCCGCACAACATGCGCATGGCGGTCGTCTTGCCGGCGCCATTGGCTCCCAGGAAACCGAAAATCTCGCCCCTCCGCACCTCGAAGGTGATGTGGTCGACGGCCGTAAAGTCGCCGAAGCACTTGCACAAATCCTGTACCGATATGATTACGTCGTTCATCGTTGCATCAGTTTCATAAATACATCTTCAATCCCGGCCTGCACCGGCTCTACCGTCACCGCCTTGAACCCTCGCTGCCGCAACTGCCGCTCGAAGGCCTCGGCATCGAACCCCTCGGCCACCACCAGATGATGGCTCGCCCCGAAGGGATAGCACTCCTTCACCCCGTCGGCCCGGCGCGCCTCGAGCAGCAGCCCGTACATGTCGCTGCCCGAGAGGGCATAGAGCGGCTCGTCAAACTGTGCCACGATACCGGCCGGGGTGTCGATACCCAACAGATGCCCGTTGTCGCACAGGGCAATGCGGTCGCAACGGCACGCCTCGTCCATGTAGGGGGTAGAGACCAGTATCGAGATACCCTGCCGCTTCAGGTCGAAAAGCATGTCCCAGAACTCCCCGCGCGACACGGCGTCGACCCCCGTGGTAGGCTCGTCGAGAAAGAGTACCGAGGGGCGGTGTATGAGGGCACAGCAGAGGGCCAGCTTCTGTTTCATACCTCCCGACAGCTTCCCGGCCCGTCGTTTGCGGAAGGGCTCGATTTGCCGGTAGATGGGGGCTATCAGGTCGTAATTCGCTTCCACTTTCACGCCGAACAGGGCGGCGAAAAACTCGAGATTCTCGGCCACCGACAGGTCGGGATAGAGCGAAAAGCGCCCCGGCATATACCCCACCCGCTTGCGTATCTCGCGATATTGGGTCACGATGTCGAGCCCGTCGACCGTCGCACGGCCCTCGTCGGGGTCGAGCAGCGTGGTGAGCAGGCGGAAGAGCGTAGTCTTGCCGGCACCGTCGGGCCCGATGAGACCGAACAGCTCGCCCCGCCACACCTCGAAGGTGATGTGGTCGACGGCCGTCAGGGTACCATACCGCTTGGTGAGCCCCGCTATCTCTATGGCATTGGGTGTAGTCATCGCTGTGAGATTAAGGATATGAGATTAAGATAATGGATTATTCGGGGAGACGCACCTCGCCATAAAGCCCGATTTTCAACCAGCCGTCGTTCTCGACCGCAATCTTCACGGCATAGACCAGATTGGCCCGGGTGTCGCGCGTCTGAATGGTCTTGGGGGTAAACTCGCTCTCCGAGGCTATCCAGGTGATGCGCCCGGGATATTCGCGCTGCTGGTCGTCGCCGAAGTCGGCCACCACCGTCACCTCCTGCCCCACCTTCAGACGGGCCAGTTGGTCCGAAGTGAAGTAGGCCCGCAGATAGAGGTGGCTCATGTCGGCCACCTTCATGAGCGGACGCCCGGCGGCGGCCAGTTCGCCCGCCTCGCCATACTTCACCAGCACCGACCCGTCGATGGGCGAAGCGATGCGGCACTTGGCCAGACGGTCCTCGACCTGAGCTATCTGCAGATCGATGGCCGAGGCATTGGCATCGAGCGACGAGGTATTGTTCCTGAGACTGGAGAGCAGAGCCTCCAGCTGTCCGTTCAACACCCGTATCGAAGCGGTGATGTCGTCGAGCTGCTTCGTCGTAGCCGCCCCGTCTTTCAACAGGTTTTCGACCCGGCTGCGCTCCCGCTCCTGCTGGGCTATCTGGCTGCGCAGGGCCGCAGCCTGCTTGGCGATGTCGGGCCGGTTGCTGTGAATCGAGGCCCGCTGCTGCTCGAGTTGCAGCTTCTGCAAATACAACTGCACGGTATCTATCGCCCCCACCTGACGACCGGCCGTGAGGGTGTCGCCCTCCTCGACGTCGAAATAGAGAATACGACCCGTCGCTTCGGCCGAGACCACCACCTCGGTAGCCTCGAAAGTTCCCGTCGCATCGAAATCGTTGCGGTTGCCACACGAGACAAGGAGCAGCGCCAACGCGCTGTAAACTGCAATCTGTTTCATCTTGTTCAGGATTTATCGGTTTATCGTATGTTTCAATTCGTAAAGCGTCTTCAGCAGTTCGATTTCGCGCATGCTGCGGGCCATCGAGGCGTTGGCCTCGTCGGTAATCTTCAGCAACAGATCGTGAGTATCGATTACCCCGTTGCGCAGCTTCGACTCGGCCGCCTCGCGCACCGACCGCCGCAGGGCCACGATGCGGTCGTCGTCGGCCAGAGCCCGGCGCAGACGGGCCACGTTGCCATTCTCCTGCGTACTCTGCAACTGGGTATTAAAGAGGAATATGTCGCGTTGCACCTCGACCTGCAGACGTGAGTTGCGCAACTTGTCGAGGTTGTTCTTCTGGGTATAGTAGGCCCCGAAGTTCCACGAGAGCTTCACCCCCAGCAGGGCGTTCCAGCTCCAATTGTCGTTCATCATGCCCTGCATGAAGTCGAGCCCGGGGTAGCCGTAATAGCCTTGGGCAAAGAGTCCCAATCGGGGCATCGAAGCCGACTTCACCAGCCGCTCCTGAGCCGCAAGCCGGTCTATCCGGGCGGCAAACAGCGAGAGTTCGGGCCGCTCGTTACCCCCCATCGGCGGCTCCACGACGGCAGGCCGCAACAACGTGCGGTCGCCCAATGCCTCGCCGATAAAGAGCCCCAGCATGCTGCGATAGCTCTCGCGCGACGCCTCGAACTGCCCCAACTGCTGCCCCACCGTGAGCAGCTCGGCCTCGAGCACATCGGCATCGCTCTGCATGGCCACGCCGTTGCGCTGCAACGCCTCGACCTTGGCCAGGTTGCTGCGCAGCAAATCCTGCGTGAGGCGGGTCTGGGCAATGCGCTCGTCGAGCAGCAGGATACCGAAATAGAGTTCGTCGATGCGACCCTCGAGCGTATACATTTCGACATCGGCCGTCGAGCGCTGTTCGGCCGCTTCGGCCCGCGCCATACTGCGGTCGGCGGCCGACTTGCCGCCGTCCCAGATAGTCTGGTTCAGCTCCAGCCCCACCTTGTACTGGTCTTTCTGCAAACCGGGCATCTCCAGCCCCTGCCGGGCCAGCATGCCGGTGAGCACCTCGGGGAAGGTGGGCACATCGGTCTGCCAGGTAGCCTGAGCCGAGATAGCCACCTGCGGAATCCACGCCCGGGCGGCATTGGAGAGGTTGTACGACTCGGTCTGACGTATCAAATCGTATTGCCGTATCTCGGGATAGTGCTCCCGAGCCATCTGCCGGCAATCGTCGAGCGTAAGTTGGGCCTGAGCCCCCACGAGGCCGCACCACAGCCCCAGGCATAAAACAACGACACGTTTCTTCATGGCTCTATTTTTTTATTCGACGCATAATTACTTCTATATTCTCGGCCTTGCGCATCTCGAAAAACTGGCTTCGGTCGGCGGCGACAGGGCCGAATACGGGTTCGATCAAAGGATAGGCGACAAAGGGGAAGACGTTGAGACAAACAATGTCGAGCAACAGATGGCGCACATCGATGGCCACGACCTCGCCCCGCCCGACCAACACGTCCATCTCCCGCTGCAGTTGCTGCATGAGCCCGTCGGCTATGCGCGAGATATTCTCGCGCATCACCTCATATCGCTCGGGACGCGAGAAGACCTCGTTCACGATGAACCGGGGCAAATCGGGATTCTCCATGAGAAAATCGAAATGGCTGGCTATCCCCCTCTTCAACCGCTCCAGCACCGGGAGGTCGGGCGTGCCAAAAGAGGCAAGTACCGACCGCCCCATCAGGCTCAGCTTGTCGGTGAGAATACGGTCGAAAAGCTGCTCCTTGGTCCTGAAATAGTAGTGGAGCATGGCATGCGTCACCCCGGCCGCCCGGGCTATCGACGCAGTCTTGGCTCCGTCGAATCCCTTGAGCATGAACTCCTGCTCGGCGGCCCGCAGTATCTCACCCTCAGTATCTTTTGTTTTCATTTCTGTACAAACAAAAAGGTTTAACAAAATCGTCTAACAAAATTGTTAGTTCAAATATACACATATTCCCATATAAATATCCTACGACCTCTTTCTTTTTTATTTTTTTAAGAATATTTACTGAACACCCCTGAACCGGATAGAAATGAAAAATAACCGAACGTATAGTTTTGAATCATTAAAACACAATTCTTTACCAATACAGGAATAACAGGCGGCAAAATGCCCCATAGTCTACACGCCCCAATAGTCCAAACGGAACATTCCGAGCAAATAGGACAAAACCAACCGGATATATTCGGCAAATATCTCTGTTCGACAACCGCACAAAAGCAGTCGAGGCCGCCCCGGATACCGGAGCGGCCTCGATGTCAAATAGCTTGACTGTATCTCTTACAGCTCGATGTCGCCGTTGAACACCTCGTGCCAGGGCAATCCCTGCTTGTTGAGCTGCTCCATAAAGGGATCGGGGTCGAACTCCTCGACGTTGTGAACGCCCGGCATGTTCCACTTGCCGGTGAGGAACATCATGGCACCGATCATGGCCGGCACACCCGTGGTGTAGCTTACGCCCTGAGCACCGGTCTCGAGATAGGCGGCGTGGTGGCTGCAGTTGTTGTAGACGTAGTAGGTCAACTCCTTGCCCTCCTTGTCGATACCGCGGATGCGGCAACCGATCGAGGTCTCGCCCGTGTAGTTCTTGCCCAGGTCGCCCGGGTTGGGCAACACGGCCTTGAGGAACTGGATGGGCACAATCTCCATACCGTTGTACATGATGGGCTCGATGCTGGCCATGCCGATGTCCTGGATAACCCGCAGGTGCGTGAGGTACTCCTGCCCGAAGGTCATCCAGAAGCGGGCCCGCTTGAGGGTGGGATAGTTTTTCACCAGCGACTCCAGCTCTTCGTGATAGATGAGGTACGACTCCTTGGGACCGATGTTGGGATAGGTGAGCGGACGGTGAATTTCGTGCGGCTCGGTCTCAATCCACTGGCCGTTCTCGTAATACTTACCCTTTTGAGTCACCTCGCGGATGTTGATTTCGGGGTTGAAGTTGGTGGCGAAAGCCTTGCCGTGGTTACCGGCGTTGCAGTCGACGATGTCGAGATAGTGCATCTCCTTGAAGTAGTGCTTGGCGGCATAAGCCGTATAGACGCCGCTCACACCCGGGTCGAAACCGCAACCCAGGATGGCAGTGAGGCCGGCCTGCTCGAAACGCTCGCGGTAGGCCCATTGCCACTTGTATTCATACTTAGCTTCGTCGAGCGGCTCGTAGTTGGCCGTGTCGAGGTAGTTGACCCCACAGTGCAGACAGGCATCCATGATGGTGAGGTCCTGATAAGGCAGAGCCACGTTGATGACAATATCGGGCTTGTGCTTCTTGAACAGAGCCACCAGCTCGTCTACCTTGTCGGCATCTACCCGGTCGGTCACAATGCGTTTGTCGCCTATGGCCTGGGCAATCGCATCGCATTTAGACTGCGTGCGGCTGGCCAACACAATCTCGGTAAATACATCGGGGTTCTGCGCCACCTTGTGCGCTACCACCGTTCCAACGCCACCGGCGCCGATAATAAGAACTTTTCCCATTATATCTGTTGTTTTTCTTTTTGAATTATTCATCCTTGTCGGTGTCGGCCGTCAGGTCGAGCACCTCTTTGTCGCCGCTCTTGTCGAAGTATTGCTTGCGCAGCGGAGCGGCCGAAATCTCCTTGTGGAACTGGCGGTTGTGATAGACATCGAGCGCCAGATAGAGGGCGTGGCGGAACGACTGCTCGTCGGCCTTGTTCTGCCCGGCAATATCGTAGGCCGTGCCGTGGTCGGGCGAAGTGCGCACGACGGGCAGCCCCGCCGTAAAGTTCACACCGTCCTCCATGGCCAACGCCTTGAAGGGGGCCAGACCCTGGTCGTGGTACATGGCCAGTACACCGTCGAACTGCTTGAAGTGGCCCGTCCCGAAGAATCCATCGGCCGGATAGGGACCGAAGCAGAGCATGCCCTTGCCGATAGCCTCCTGAATGGCCGGCTTGATGATGTCGTTCTCCTCGCTGCCCAGCAGACCGTCGTCGCCGGCGTGGGGGTTGAGCGAAAGCACGGCAATACGGGGCTTCACCACGCAGAAATCCTGCTTGAGCGACTGTTCGAATATGCGCAGTTTCTCGAGGATGGCCTCTTTGGTAATGGCCCCGGGCACCTGCGAAATAGGCAGATGCGTAGTGACCAGAGCCACCCGCATCACCTCGTTGAGCAGAATCATGAGCGACTTTCTGCCACGACCCAGCCGCTTCTCCAGATACTCGGTATGACCGGGGAAGTCGAACTTGTCGGAGTGGATGGCGTGCTTGTTGATAGGTGCCGTCACCAGCACATCTATCGTGCCGGCCTCCACATCGGCGGCAGCCCGTTCGAGGGCAGCATAGGCAGCCTCGCCGCCTACGGCCGTAGCCTTGCCTATCTCTACCTTCACCTCGTCGTCGACGCAGGTAATGAGGTTTATCTTGTTGTCATCGGCCATCGAGGCATCGGCCACGATGTTGAAGTTGACGGCCGGTATGTCGAGGGCCTTGCGGTGATAGGCGGCCACCTTGGCCGAACCGTAAACCACCGGTGTACATATCTCGAGGATGTGCGGGTCGGAGAGGGTCTTGAGAATCACCTCATACCCTACCCCGTTAATATCTCCCTGGGTAATACCCACTTTTATCTTATGTTCCATATATGCTTTTTTTTGACTTTCTTACTGGACCGCAGAAAAAAATTTCGGCCCACTAAGATAAGAAAAATCCCCGATATACATCGCTGCCGGGGACTACTTTTACACCTCGGCCCCTATTTGCGCTCTTTCTCGGCTGTCGAGAGCATGCCGCAGGCGGCAAATATGTCCTCTCCGCGCGAAGCCCGTATGGTGGCTGTCACACCGTGCTGGTTGAGGCGGTCGCGGAAGGCCTCCATCGACCGGGCATCGGAGCTCTTGAGGTTCACCCCCGGGATGGCGTGGAAGCGGATGAGGTTCACCCGGCAGTCGAGCCCCTTGAGCAGACGGGCCAGCGCATCGGCATGCACCAGGTCGTCGTTGAATCCGTTGAAGAGGATATACTCGAACGAGAGACGCCGCTGGTGCGAGAAATCGTACCGACGCAGCAGGGCCAGAATGTCGTTCATGTGGAAGGCCTTCTCTACGGGCATAATCTGAAGACGCTCATCGGGATAAGGCGAGTGCAGACTCACGGCCAGGTGGCAGTGGCTCTCGTCGAGGAAACGACGTATGCCGGTCAGGTGACCGATGGTCGAGACGGTGATGCGCTTGGGACTCCAGGCAAAACCCCACTCGGAGGTAAGAATCGTGAGGGCCTTCATCACCTCGTCGAGGTTGTCGAAGGGTTCGCCCATGCCCATAAACACCAGATTGGTGAGCTTGTCGCTATGCTCGACCGAGAGTATCTGGTTGATAATCTCGGTGGCCGTAAGGCTGCGCTTGAACCCCTGCTTGCCGGTCATGCAGAAGCTGCAGTTCATCTTGCACCCAACTTGCGACGACACGCACAGGGTGGCCCGGTCGCGGTCGGGTATGTAGACGGTCTCGACAAAGTCGTTGTCGCCCACACGGAACAGGTATTTGACCGTGCCGTCGACCGACCGTTGCGACTGCATGGGCTCGGAGCGCCCCACGTCGTAGCGCTGCGACAGCTGCTCGCGGTGGCGCAGCGAGAGGTTGGTCATCTCCGACAGGTCGCACACTCGCTTTTCGTAGAGCCACGAGGCCATCTGCCTGGCGGCAAAACGAGGCATCCCCGCCTCGGCCACCACGGCCTGCAACTCCTCCCAGGTTTTTCCCAACAAATGTTCTTTTTCCATACGCCTCGATGGGTTGTGTGATACAAATACAGAGTGCGTGTATCGAGCCCTCTGCTACGATATACGCACTCTGTGTGTGGTCTTATATCGAACGATTCGTCTCGATTAGAAGAAACGGATCATCGTGTTTTCGATGTCGGCTTTGTCGCGGAGCACCTCCATCAACCGGCTGTTGATCAGGTAGGTGTAGTTCTGCTGCAACTTGCGGGTCTCGGCCTGGGCATCGAAGGGTTGTTCCGAAACCGTCTTGTCGGTAACGGTGAACACATACACGCCTCTTACACCTTTCACGGGACCTACGAGCTTACCGTTCTCGGCCGTGGGAGCCAGAGCGCTCAATACCGGTTCGTAACCTACACCGGCAATCGAGGGCGACGAGAACGACACGAACTTGGCGCTATCGACCTGGGATTTCATAGCCTCGGCATAACCGGCCAGCGTGGTGATGTTCTTGGCCTTGAGGTCGGCAATCATCTTCTCGGCCTTCTTGTCGTTGCGAATCTGGATGGAAAGCATGTCTTTCACCTGATCGAGCGGAGCATAACCCTCTTTGGTTACGTGGTCGAGAGCGGCTACGACAAACGCATTGTCGAGCGTAAAGATTTCGGACACGGCACCTTTGTCGGCATTGAAGGCCCAGCGGATAGCCTGACGGGCATCGTTGAGACCGGGCAGCGAGTAATCCTCGGCACTGCACTCATAGCTGTTGACCGTGTAGCCGGCCTCTTTGGCAGCGGCGTCGAACTTCTCGGCCGTATTGTTGGTAGCGCTGTACGACGACAGTTGGTTGTAGAGAGCCGTGTGCGTCTCGGTGCTGGGGTTCACGGCCAGTACGTAAGCGGCCACTTTGGCTTTCTTCACGGGAGCGGTGCGCGACAAGATTTGAACAATGTGCTCACCACCCAGGCTTTCGGCCTTGAAATAGCCGTTACCGGCCTCGCCGAATACTTTGTTGATGAAGGGACGACCTACGCTGACAGCCATCTCCTCGGTCAGCCAGATTTCGTCGTTGCCGTTGAACTTGGGCGAAAGCTCGGCAAAGCTGCCACCGTTGTTCAGTACGTTGAGCACGCTATCGATTTGGGTCGAACGGGGTTGGAACGAAAGCAGACGCACCTTGATCGAGTCGGGGGCTACCTTGGTATCCATGAGACGATACATCGTATAGGTGTCGTTCTCAAACTCGAGCGGCGACGATTCGCCTACGGCAGCCGTCTGGGCAAACTGTTTCATCTTCTCGGGCATGGACGAAACGGCTACGAAACAATCGTCGTAAGCCTCGTCGGAGTTATTGGCCACGAAAGCAGCCACGTCGTTGGTCGTGGCGAATACGTTCTTGTTCATCTCTACCTTCTCCTTAGCCTTGGCATAGTCGTCCTGGCTGGGCACGATATTTACCGTGATGTATTTGATACCACGGCGCTCGGGCATCTTGTAGAGCTCTTTCACCTTGTTGTACTCGGCCTTGAGTTCGCTGTCGCTGATGGCGATAGTCGAGTCGGCAATTGCGGTATAGGGTTCCAGCGCATAGGCGATGTTGGCCGAAGTCTTACCCTCGGCATACGAGTTCTCGAGATCGAGCTTGTTGGGCATGATGGCGCGGTTCAGCAGGTTGGCAAACTTCTGGATGGCGCGATCCTCTTTCACCTGTTTCTCGAGACGGAGCCACATTTGACGCTGGGGCTCGATTTGGGCCAGTTGCTCGGGCGTGGTGTAGCCGTGAGCCTCGGGGTCGAGAATCACCTGCATGAAGTTGAGCAGACCTTGACGGTCGAACACTCCGGTTTGGGGATTGGTGAAATACTGACGTACCATCGGCGAGATGTTGTCGCCGGTCAGCAGGTCGGCCAACTCTTCTTTGCTCACTACGATACCCAGTTCGTCGAGCTCTTCGTTGAGCAATATTTCGTTTACCATTTGGTCATAAACCTCCTGGTTGATACGCGATACATATCCTTCGGGCAAAGACATTCCGCGTTGAGCATACATCTGTTGCAGCTCGTCGGTACGAACCTTTACGCGCTCCTGAAATTCTTCGACTCCGATATTGGTCCCGTTCACGACGGCGACTTTGCTTTGATTCATGGCGTAGAAGGTATGCCCCGAATTGAGGAAGTCCCCTACGATAAAAGCGAGCAAGGCGACTCCGATGATTACCACGAGCAAACCTGCTTTACTTCTGATTTTGTTTAACGTAGCCATTTGTTACTTTGTATGAATTTTAGTTTTATATTTTATTATTTTTTTATCCTCTTTTACTAAGGGCACGAAGATACAAAAATTTGAATTTATCTCGGCACAGAATAACTAAAAAAAATATCTTATTTCTCTATTTTCATGCGCACAAGCTCTATTTTCGTAGCCTTGCGACGTAAAATCGTAAACCGATAGTTCTTAATCTCTACCGTCTCGCCCAGGCGGGGCAGGGTCTGGTAGTGGTACAGAATGTAACCGGCCACGGTCTGGTAGTCGTCCGACTCGGGGATGTCAAGCCCGAACTCTTCGTTGATGCGCCCGATCTCCATGCGGCCCGAGAACTCGTACTCGTCCTCGCCCACCCGACGGGCCACGAGGTTCTGCGTGTCGTGCTCGTCCTCGATGTCGCCGAAAATCTCCTCCACCAGGTCTTCGAGAGTCACCAGTCCGGCCGTACCGCCAAACTCGTCGACCACGATGGCCAGGCTCTTCTTCTGCTGCATGAGGTTGCGCATCAGCTTGTTGGCCAGCATGCTCTCGGGGGCAAAGACCGCCGGGCGAATGCTCTTGCGCCAATCGTCGTGCTGGCGGAACATCTCCGACGAGTGTATATAACCCAGTATGTTGTCGATGTTTTCGCGATAGACCACCACCTTCGAGATACCCGTGCTCACAAAGGTGTGGAGCAGCTCCTCGTCGGTCACCTCGTCGATGTCGACCGCCACGAGCTCGGTGCGGGGTATCATGCAGTCGCGCAGGTGCACGTTCGAGAAGTCGAGGGCATTCTGGAATATCTTCATCTCGGGCTCTACGGGAGCCTTCGAGTCGCTCTCGTCGATACTCTTCTGGATAAACGAATCGAGCTCGATCTTACTCATCAGCGTGTTGGTATGGTGGGCTATCCGCACCCCGGCCATACGCATCACCCCTTTCGAAACCATCGAGGTGAATTTGGAGATGGGATAGAGAATCACATAGATAAGCCACACGAGCGGGGCAAAGAATCGCATCGTGGCGTTGGGGTCGACACGGAAGATGGTCTTGGGCATGAACTCGCCCACAAACAGAATGAGCAGCGTGGAGATAAGGGTCTGCATGAGCACCACGAAAGCCTCCTGATCCCACACCAGCGCGATGACCGGCTCGAGCAGGGCGGCCATGCCCATACCGTAGATGACCAGCGCGATGTTGTTGCCCACCAGCATGGTCGAGATAAACTGCTCTTCATTGCCATAGAAGAGGCTCAGCATCTTCGACAGCAGCCCCTTCTGTTTCATATCCAACTCGGCCCGCACCTTATTCGACGACACGAAGGCAATCTCCATGCCCGAGAAGAAGGCCGAGAAAAGCAACGCTATGATAATGATTACAATCCAATTCATGATTTTTTCATTTGTTTGGCACGCACGGCCGGTACAGGCTTCGGCTTCACGCTATCGGTCCGTGCCGAGTCGGCGGCGACAGTGTCGCGCTTGATGGGGAATATGCCGCTCGTGCGGCGTATGCGGTAGCGGGTCATCTGCTCGTTCGAGTTGAAGCCGTAGCCCTCGATTACCTCGTCGGGGGTCTCGATGTGGATAAACGAGTCGGAGTAGATTTCGCGCTTGCGCTGGTCCCAGAATATCTGCGAGGTGAGGAACACCTCCTGCTTGGTATTTTCGATGCGTACGTTCTTGTCGAGACGCCACAACTGCTGATTCTTGAAATAGGTGGCCGTATCGCCCTGGATGAGGGCCTCAGTGGCGAATACCGAGTCGAACTTCTCGACATACAACCCCTTCGGGAAAAACCAGTAGGGCTCCTTGGCATTCTCGTAGATGAGCCACTCGGGGGCCTTGATGCGGTAGCGGGTAATACCCGAGTCGGAGATGAGCGTCTCTACACCGAGCGTGCGCAACGTGGGCACCTCCGAGACGTCGTCAAAGCCCTCGACTACCTCGTTTTTCGAGCCCGAGCAGGCACACCACAGCAGGGGGAAAGCCACAAAGCACACGAGCCCCCAGCGCGAAACGCGCAGAAACCACCGGTCGCTGTTCTTGTCTGTTGTCATTCTACTGAAACTATGTCGCAAAATTATAAATAGTTGCAGGGCACTCCAAATATTCCCGCAAAAATTATGCCTCTCCCCCCCAGGCTCCCGGGCTGTTCCCGCCTCGCCCCTCGCTGCCGGGCCGAGACAAAAAGAAGGGTCGCACCCCGTGGGGCACGACCCTTCGCTTCACTATGGTCAATGTTTTTTATTTCACGATGAAGGCTTTGTTCACCACACCTTGAGCCGTCGAGTATTGCAGCATGTAGCTACCACGCGAGAGGCCCGACACGTCGATGGTCGTGAGGGTATCGCTCACCTGGCCGCGCAACAGTTGCGTGCCGGCTACGCTGTAAACCACATATCGGCCCTCGGCCTCGGGGGTCTCCAGCGTGAGCACGTCGTCGGCAGGCACGGGATAGAGTTTCACGTTCTCGGCCAGTACCTCGTCGATGCCCGAGGTAGAGAGCTGCAGGTCGAATTTCTTCTCGTACGAGTTGCCGCTCTCGGGGTGGATAGCCTTGATATATACGGTTTTGTGGATAGCCTTGTCTTCGATCAGTTTCGTCGTGTAGAGCTTGCCTTCGCGCACCTCGTAGCTGGGTTCGGCATAACCGCCGCCAAACTGCTGCTGGCCTTTCAACTCAAAGTTATACTCGGTATCGGGCACATCGCTATAAACCGTTACATCGGCTACAGGCGTACCGGCAGGCGTACCGATTTTCACACGGGTCGTGCTCAGGCGAATGTCATACGGAGCCTCCGACAGGGGAGCCACTCCTACTACGGCACGGTGGTTGTCGGGGTAAGAACCTTGAATATCGTCGCCCAGGTTATTGAGGGTATAGAAACCGTTGTTCTGGCCACCCCAACCCCAGTTGATGTGATACTGTTCGAAGCCATCCCAACCGTCAAGGTTGAAGCAGTGACCCACCTTGTTACCTTCGTTTCCGGCATAGATTACGCAACGGCCGCGTTTCAGCTCGCTTTGCATCAACGTGTGCCAGGCAGCATCGCCACCGGGATAGGTATCGCGCGAATAGCATACGCAGGTTTCGGGGAAACCATAATAGGTCTTGAAGTAACCGGGAATGTTATTGGTAATGGCACCCGACCCCTCGGCGCTATACTCCATGTCGATGAGTACACCGCAGTGGTAGAGCAGACGAGCCACCTCGTCGTAGTTGTTGGCACCCGAGAGAATGGCATCCCAATCGTAGTCGGGCTCGTTATCGAAGTTCACACTCAATACCGTACCGGCCTGATTCGAATAGTACGATTTCGTTCCCGTACCACGCAGGGGATAACGTATAACCGAGAGTGCCTGCCCCATGGCCACAGCCACACAACCTACATAGGCACGGCCACCGGGGCCACCCGTTGCAGCCGGGCAATAGGCGTTATAAGGTACACCCTGGTTCCATTTCACCGGCACCAGCGGTTCTATGCGGTCTTCTCTGGCACGAGTTACCACATCGCCGGCCCAGCGATAGTGACGCTGCAAGGCGGGCGACTTGCGCGCCAACTTAATCTGATCGGTATAATCTTTCAACCAGCTTTGTACCCAGGCAGGCTGACAGTCCGACACATACTCACTGTCAAACGAATAGCCCAGCAACGGGTCTACCGTATCTTCAGCCGAAATCAAAGCCCATCCCCCTTTTTCAAAACGTACGATGTAGTACATGGGAACACCCTCTTGCGAAACGGTTTCTACTGTGGCATTTCCGCCTTTGAACGACGAGCCGCCACGCACGGTTAACAACTTGGTTGCGGTATCTACCGCGGTCTTCTCAGACACTACTGCTGCAAAACTTCCTCCAGCAAACGAGAAGAGCAGCATTACGAAAGCTAATAATCTATATTTCATAATCGGTTTTTGGTTTCGTTTTACAGATACACTTGTACAACGGCTGACAAAAATAGACATTTTCCCCGAAATCTGCAACACTTTAACAATTTCTATGTTTTTAAACATACAAAATGTTTCTTTTCCTCCCCCTTTTCAAACAACAACTATGCCAAAGTATACAAAAACAGGTCGGTACTTTTAGGTACCGACCTGCCTCATATAGGATTAAAGATTTCTGTTAGAAACGCTTTGCTTGCATATGTTTAACAGCAGCCTGAGCTTTCATTTTCTCAGCACCCGTCAAAGGTCTCAGTTGCGACCAGTCAACCTGGCGGGCATTCAGTTTCTTCAATACAGGAGCTGTGGCATTCATTCCAGTCGAAGGCGAAGATTGAATAGAGCCTTTCATAAATACAGCCAAGTTCCACAAGTCAATCCATCCCAAGCTAAAGTTCTCGTTAGTAGGATCATCGATATAGGCATAGTCGAATACATACAAACCGCACCAGCGATCGGCTACATATCCCGTAGAGCCAGAAGCAACGGTCTCTTTGAAGTTAACCCACTCAAAGACATCGGATTCACTCTCGGGCAGACCGGCAAAGCAAAGCAGGCCTTGAATGCCGCCATTCATAGGAACGATACCCATAGGCAACATATCGGCAATCTTGAAGTCATTACCCTCTACGACAGCCTCCAACGAGTTTTCTCCAGCGGTAAATGCCGAAGCTTCGAAATAGAAATTCTTGATGACTATCGTATCGGGATTATCCTCATGCTTCAATTCAAACTCGGTATCGAAGCCATAGGGCGTTTGACCCGGTTGTTTAGTGTCAAAGTCATATTGATAGAACAAGAAACCAAAGGTCCCCGTAAACTCACTGTCACCCGTGCTGCCACCCGGTACATACTCCCAGTAAGGAGCACCTACGAGTTGAGTCTCCTGGTCTACACCACCCTTCAGAGCAGCCGATTGGTTACCGGCACCGTCGACAAATGCTCCGGCAGCGAAGTCGAGGAATACATACGATTTAGCCTCGTTTGCATCGAATGCAACCGATTCGGGCAACGTAATGGTAACCGACTCACCGTTGATAACCACCGTTTCGATGGTACCGCTGGCATACGAGGTAAGGTCGCCCTTCGTCACGTTGTAGGTGATGGCACCTTCGCCACGAGTTACCGTCTCGTTATACGTAAGCGTTACCGAACGGCCATTGTTCGTAGCCTTGTAGAGGTTACCATCGGGTACACTTACCAGATAGGGAGCCTCGGTATCAGGCAGGTCGATGGTAGCCGAAGCTACGGCACCGCAAAGGCCATCCTTATTCGAAGCTACGGCATATACGTAGTAGGTCTTGCCTATTGCCTGATTGGTGAAAGATTTCGTTACGGCAGGCGTATCGGCAGCTTTCAGCAACTCGGCCCCTTCATATTTCTTCTCCAACAGAGTCTCGGCGTCGATGGTCTGAGCCTGGTTTGTTACGATGTAAGCATAGTAAACCGCACCCTCGGCCGGAGTAACCGTCAAGTTGAAGGCATCGATAGCAGTCTTCTCGAGAGCAACCGTCACCGACGGGCCATCGCCCATAGCTACCGGCTCGTAATCTTCAAACTCGGTGCAACCTGCCCCCATGAGGCAGATTGCTGAGAATAATCCTATAATATACTTTTTCATTGTTCTATATTTTTATCGTTTATTCAACTTTGGTCATTGTACAGGTCCGTACACCGGTCAGATAGCCTATTCTAGATCCATCCTGATATGCGACAGCCAAGACAGGCGAAGAGATCGAAATCGTACCGTTCGATACCTGTGCGGCAGTAGCTCCAGCACCGTTAAAGTCGAGTTGCAGCGTGTAAGTCGAATATGTACCCATATCCTGCGAACCGTTGATGGTAATTGTTCTGAAGTCTTCGCTTACGGTACCCATTACCGATTTGTAAGTAGCACCGCTCACCGTCGGAACAAGTTGCGTGAACCATACACGGTCTACATAGTCGGCATCTTTCTGTACCTCGCAAGTCCAGGTATATACGACACCCTCTTCACCTTCGAAAGGCGATTCACCTCTTACCGAATAAGTACCCAGGATACCGGCAGCAGCCAGCGGGTGGTCATCGTCGGCAATCGTTACCGAGGTGGTGTAGTTGGCACCCAGGCTGCAACCGCTGGGCGACGACAACCGGATATCGAAGCAAACATCGCCGTCGTAGGTCGAGTTGTCGATGGGTTCAACCGTAATGTATCCTACCAATTCACCCGTGCTGGTATAGGTCAGGGTCGTCGACGTATTTTTCAGACGATAGTTCACACCCTCCTTGGCGGCATTCTTGCCGGCATAGGCGGTCGTGTCGATTTCGAAATTCACCGATACATCGAGGGCCTTCGAAGCCACCAGCGATACCGGAATCTGGATCTCTTTATTGGCGTTCTCCTCGATAGTAGTCGAGGCATTGTCAAACGCTACGAAAGCGTCCTTGTCGCTGAACATAGGAGTCTCTACCGATTGGCACGATGCAAACAGCGCCCCTACAACAGCTACATATATAAATTTATTGATTTTCATAATTCTTCTCTATTAAAAATTATTTGCTCTGATATCCGGGGTTTTGAACCATATTCTTGTTGTTCAAGATATCGTTCTCGGGAATCGGGAATGCCCAACGGTAGCTGGGGAAAGGAATATCCTTCGTCGTGGGATCGAGGTCGTAGTCGGTACGGGTCAACGACCGTTGCAGACGTTTCATGTCGAAGTAAACGTGACCCTCGAAGAGGAACTCTTTGCGACGCTCGTTGAAGAGGTTATCAATCGTTACCTGGCTGTAGGCATTGGCACCACGGCTGGTAGCCACCTGGTTGAGGTCGTCGAGAGCCGTTACACCGCTAATCGTAGCACCCCGGTAGAGAGCCTCGGCACGAATCAGATACATCTCGGAGATACGGATGATAGGCACGTTGTTGTAGGCCAACTGACCCGATTTACCGGGATATTTGGTCGACCAGCGATAACCGGGATATTGCGGATTGGTTTTGGTCAAGCCCGTGTAGCGAACATCGTTCTCGTCGTAGAGCGAAAGCAGGTCGTTCGATACGCGCACGTCGCCATAACCGGCACCACCGGCAGCCTCAGGAGCGGTGAGGTAGTCGCCCAGGTCACTGCTCGAACCGTCGCTTTGCGAGATGTAAACCTCGAAGATAACCTCGCTGCCCGATTGGGGAGCTACATCGAGGCTGCCATCCCACATCGAAACGTAGTTGTTACCCGAGAGCAGTCTGAAACGACCGTTGCGGATTACCTTGTTGGCATAGTCGGCAGCCAGCTGCCAGTCTTCGTGAGTCAGATATACACGAGCCATGAGGGCTTGGATAACCGGCGTAGTAACGGTGGCAACCATATCTTTTACACCAGCACGTACATACGAGGTGCTCATCAGGCGCTCGGCCTCTTGCAGGTCGGGGATAATGAGGTTTTCGTATACCTCGGCTACCGTGCTACGAGCGGGACGGGCCGACAGGTCATCCTCCAGTACGATAGGTACACCCAGAGCCTCGGTTCCGGTGATACCTTTTTCCTTAATATAACCATAGGGTTGAGCATATACACGAACCAGATCGAAGTAGGCCAAGGCACGCAGGAAGAGGTTCTCGGCTTTCACGTTGTTGATTTGCTCGTCAGTCACACCCGCACGGTCAAATTTACCCTCGTTGATGGCGGTCAACACTTTGTTACAACCCAAAATGGCGTTGTAGGCACCGGACCACAAACCCAGCGTGCTGGTCGACGAGTAGTTCCATGCCGGCTCCTGGCGCATACGGCCCGTGTTTACAGGGCCTACCATACCATTGCCGCACATCACGTCGAAAGTGAGGGGGAACGTGGCACCATACCACGAAATAACGGCGCGGTAGTTACCGGCAGTAGCTCCGTCGATACCCGTAAAGGTAGAGAGAGCCAGTTCGTCCGATTGATCCATGGGCGGCTCTTTGGTCAAGAAGTCATCGCAGGAAGTAAGAGCCAGCGCCAAAACTGCTATCGATAAAAATATTTTTTTCATTGTCTCAATCTTTTTTTAAGGGTTAGAAAGTAATGTCCACACCTACGATCATCGAGCGGGTCATCGGGTAGCTGATGACGGTAGCACCGGTGGTACCGTGCTCGGGATCCCAGTAGTTCATGTTGTGGAACGTATAGAGGTTAAGGGCGCTGGCATAGATGCGCACTCCGCTCATGAGGGCCTTTTTGGTCCACTTCGAAGGCAAGTTGTATGCCAGGGTAATGTCTTTGATACGCAGGTAGCTACCATCCTCGAGATAACGGGTAGAGGTTTGCATACTGTTGCTCGAGTTGTTGTATACCGGTTTCGGCAATACGTTCATGTCGCCCGGTTGTTTCCAATAGTTCAAGGCACCTTTCCAGATGTTCTGGTCGCCATAGTAACCGTCTGATTCGAACAAAGAACGGTCTTGGTTCAACACCTTGTTACCGTAACGGGCTTCGAGTTGGATACCCAGCGAGAGACCTTTCCAAGAGAGCTCGGTGTTGAAACCACCGGTCCACAGAGGTTCGGGCGAGCCGGCATTGATACGACGAGCTTCTTGCGAATTTTCGGTCAACAGGCCCTCTTCGTTACGCCACAGAGCGTTACCGTTTTGGGGGTTCACACCGGCGTAGTCGTACAACCAGTAGGTGTAGAGTTGCTCACCTACTACATAGCGCAGCGAGGTTCCGATGAAGTCCTGACCCGGAGCCAGTTCGAGCACTTTCGAACGGTTGGCGGCAAAGTTCACACCGGCCGACCATTTGAAGTCGTTGGTGTTGAAGATGTCGGCATCCAACTGAACCTCGATACCGCTGTTGCGGATTTGACCTACGTTTTGAGCTTGCGAAGAGAAACCGGTGGTATAGGGCAGCGGCGAGGCAATCAACATGTCCTCGGTACGACGGGTATACCAGTCGATCGATCCGCTCAAGCGGTCGAACAAGCGGAAGTCAACACCGATGTTGTGAGTCTTGTTGGTTTCCCAAGTCAGTTTACGGTTCTGCAGCTGCGAGGGGAGCTGACCGGTGATACCGTTGTAAACGATGTCGGAGTAGAGACCGTAGTGAGCATAAGCGGCGATGTTGTCGTTACCGTTCACACCGTAGCTGTAACGCAGTTTCAATACATTCAGTACATTCTTGATATCTTGCATGAAAGCCTCGTTGTGGATGTTCCACGATGCACTGGCTGCCCAGAAGGTACCCCAGCGGCGATCGGGACCGAACTTGGAGCTACCATCGGTACGGAGCGAACCTTTGATGTAGTAGCGACCGTCGTAGCTATACTCGGCTACACCGAAGAACGAAACCATGGCCGTTTGAGTAAGACCGTCGTGGGCCGTTTGGTCTTCGACCGAAACACCTACCGAGTGGTAAGGACGTTGCTCGTTTACGTGATACGATATAGCTTGGTTGTGGGAGTATTCATAGGTATTGGCCTCTTGACCCAACATGATGTTCAACGAATGAACGTCGTTGAAGAGGTCGTCGTAAGTAACCGTGTTAGAGGTAGTCAACAGACGATATTGCACATCGGCCGTATTCAGCGATGCACCAAACGAAGTTTTGTTGATGAATGACGGCGAGAACTGGCGGCTGTTGGTATAGGCATACTCAACCGAGTTGTTGGTGCGGAAGGTCAATTGCTTGATGGGTTTCCACTCCAAATAAGCCGTACCGTTGAATTTGTATTGCTTGTCATATTTGTCCGAGCCTTTGATAGCAGCCAGCGGGTTGATATTGAACACGAAGGGGAGGTCGAAGTTGTAGCTGCCGTCCTCGTTGTAAGCCGGCATCGTCGGGGCCAGAGCCATACCCGAATAGAAGGGGTTCGAGGGAGCCAGACCGCTATCGCCGATCAAGCTGTTCGTTACGTCCGAAACTTTCATGTAACCGGCGTTGATACGGGTACCCACTTTCAACCATTTGTTGAGCTCGGTATCGAGGTTGGCACGAACCTGCATCTTCTCGAAACCTACGGTGGGAACGATACCTTCGGTCTTGTTGTACGACAACGAAGTATAATAGGTAGTCTTACCGGTACCACCCGAAGCAATCAGCTCATACTCTTGCAAGCTACCGTTGCGGGTCAACTCTTTCATCCAGTTCGTACCGCCTTTGGCAGCCAGCGAGAGGGGGAAGTAATATTCCGATGCGGGGTTATCTACGTCGTAACCGGCGTTGATACGGGCATCGCGTTGATATTGGATATACTCTTGCAGGTTGGCCATACCGAAGTCGTTGTCGTTGGCCAGCGTAGTGACACCATAACGAGCGCGGGCAGTAACTTTCGACTTACCGGCTTCACCCGATTTGGTGGTAATCAAGATCACACCGTTGGCAGCACGCGAACCGTAGATAGAGGCTGCGGCAGCATCCTTCAACACGGTTACCGAGGCAATATCGCTGGCGTTGATCATGGCGATGGCGTTCATACTGTTGGAGAGAGCACCGGTATTACCGCTCTCTACGGGAATACCGTCGACTACATACAAGGGGTCGCTACCGGCACCGATAGAACTGGTACCACGCACACGAATCGTAGCGGCAGAACCCGGCTGACCGTTGGTCGACGAAACCGACACACCAGCCATCTTACCCGAGAGCATCTTATCGACCGAGGTTTCGGGAATCGAAGCCAGGTCGTCGCCTTTCACCGTGGCGATAGAACCGGTCTTGGCCTCTTTACGGATGGTTTGGTAACCTACCACAACCACATCGTCGAGAGCCTGATCGCTCGAAGTCAATTTTACTACCATGCCATTACGGGCAAATACCTCTTGTCTCTCCATTCCGATGTAGGTAATCACCAGGGTTCGCCCGGCTCCTTCGGGAATTTTGATTGAAAACTTACCGTCATTATCGGTAATGGTAGAAGCGTTCGTGCCCTTCACCAAGATAGACGCACCGATAACCGGCTCGTCGTCCTCTGCTGTCAATACCGTACCGGAGATGCTCGTCTGAGCCACCGCTAACGAAATGCCAGCCAACAGAGCGCACAATAACAATGTTAATTTTCTCATACGACTGAAATTAAATTTAAATAAACGATTTATTCCTTCTTCTTTCTTTTACTTTCTTTACACACCCGGCGTGTTACGGCCGGACTTTTACATTACACTCCTTGCAATTAAACTAACTCTTAAAACTCCTCTTCTTTTAAACCTTATTATAATATAAACCTTAAATTGAACCTATGAGAATCACTCTCATTCACACTTCTTATTGAAGTATTCAGCATGCAAAGATAGAAAAAAAACGACAATATGAAATTCAATTTGAAAGAAAATTACCCACATCGCCTTTCTTTTTGACAAAGCCATTGTCCAGCTCTCCCGAAATGGCCCGTATACATTTTTTCACAGCACAACTAACTTATTAAGATACAACCATATAGAAGAGGCATTTTTTCTGCCACAAATATGCACAAACCGGAGAATAATCCATTTGTTAATAAACATTAAACACACGACCATTACCACCGTATTATCACCAAACTGCGCTAATCTTATCGAAAATTTAACTCAAAAAGTTTATTCTATTAACAGATTAGTATCTACAATTGCCCGCCTGCCCTCCCGACAAATCGAGGAGGAAAAAGCAACAGGCGATAGACAAAATAGCCCCGTTGGTATAATTCTATGAAAAAAATGAGCGGCAAGTGCCTCCATACGCATTCTCTTTTGTATTTTTGTCTAAAATTTTGAGCAGTGAATCTTATTATCGATCAAGGAAATTCGGTAACCAAAATGGCACTTTTTCGGGCCGGCCAATTACAAAATGTCGATTTCTACCCGAAATGGGGCCCCGATGAAGTGACGCGGTTTCTCGATACCCACGCAGTCGATGCGGCTATCTTCTCGACCGTTACCGACCCCGACCCCGAAGCTCTGAAGCTCTTGCAGCAACGGGTGCGCTGCTTCGTACGCTTCGACCACACGTCGCAGATACCGGTGCGCATAGGTTATCACACCCCGCACACCCTGGGCCTCGACCGCATTGCGGCCGTGGTGGGAGCCTCGATGGAGTGTCCCGGCCGGCCGGTGCTCATCGTCGATGCCGGCACCTGTGTCACCTACGACCTGCTCACGGCCGACGGCACCTTTGTGGGCGGCAACATAGCCCCCGGCATCAGGCTGCGGCTGCTCGCCATGCACGAGCACACCGGCAAGCTGCCCCTGGTGAGCGACTCGGGCGAGATTCCCGAGATTGGCTTCAGCACCGAGACGGCCATGCGGGCCGGCGCCACGCTGGGCGTGGCCTATGAAATCGAAGGCTACATGGCCCGTCTCAACGAGATTTACCCCGACCTTTTCGTTTTTTTAACAGGGGGAGATGCCTTAAAATTGGCTGCAAAAATAAAAAGTCGCATCTTTGTGAACGAAAATTTGGTATTAACCGGCTTAAACAGAATATTACAGGAAAATGCTGAAATATAAAATTCTCTTGATAAGTTTGGCGATAGGACTTGTCGCATGGGCCCAAAACGGCACCACCTCGCCCTATTCCCGATTCGGATACGGTATACTCGGCGACAATGCCATAGGAGCCCAACGAGCTATGGGCGGCGTAGGTTATGCCCTGCACAACAACCGGCAGATCAACGTAATGAACCCCGCCTCCTACGTCAGTATGGACTCGCTCACCTTTCTCTTCGACATAGGCCTTACCTACCAGGCCGTCACGACTCACGAAGGCGAACTGAGCGAAACCTCGCAAAGCGGGTCGCTCGACTACATCGTCATGCAATTCCCTCTGGGCCGCCACATGGCCGGTAGCATCGGGTTGCTCCCCTACTCCAACGTAGGCTATTCGTTTGCCAGTTCCATAGCCAACGGTTCCGACAGCCGTACAGGCGAAGGCAACATCTCGCAAGCCTATGTGGGCGTGAGCGGAAATCTGTTCAAGGGCTTCTCGATCGGTGCCAACGTGAGTTACCTCTTCGGTAACCTCACCAACGCCAACACCGTAATTCCCACGAGCGGAAGTACCGGTATATTCGAGACCGACCTCAAGGTGCGCGACTACCACCTGCAGTTCGGCGCACAATATGCCATCGAGTGGAACAAGAAGCACACCATCACGCTCGGTGCCGTCTACTCACCGGGCAAAGCGCTGCTGGGTAAAGCCTACACCAGCACCTACGATGTGAGTTCGAGCTCGATTATCGACGCCGACACCCTCAACATGAAGAGCCACTACTCGCTGGCCTCGACCTATGGTGGAGGTATCAGCTACAACTACGACAAACGACTCACCGTAGCGGCCGACGTCACCTACCAGAACTGGGCCGATGCCAAGTTTATCAACCTCAACGCCGGGCAGTTGCAGACCTCGACCGGGCAATTCAACAACCGGCTGAAGGTAGCTCTGGGTGCCGAATTCCGCCCCAAGAGCATGGGCGGCAACTATCTGCAACGCATCAACTACCGGGCCGGTCTGTTCTACAACCGCTCCTACCTGAAGATAAACGGCAACGACCTGAACGAGATAGGTGCCACCTGCGGTTTCGGATTCCCTCTGGCCACCGACAAGTCGGTCGTAAACGTAGCCTTCGAATACATCAACCGCCAGTGCTCGCCGGCCAAGCTCATCAGCGAAGACCACTTCCGTATTTCACTGAGCCTTACCTTCAACGAGATGTGGTTCTGGCAACGCAAGTTTGAATAAAATCTACTATCCATAAAAAACAAGAAGCGGAACGAGGGGCATCCCCTGTTCCGCTTTTTTGTTGTTCCATTCAGTTTGTATTGGGGAGGAGCCAGGCTCCACCCCGACACAAGGCGCCACCGCTACTTGGCCAGCAACGGCGAGATATACTCGAGCACCTTCTGCAGACCCTCCTCCCGGTTCCACTTCACCTTGTTCTTTTTCAAGAAGGTGTTGAACTCCTTCTGGTCGGCCTCGGGCAACAGTTTGGAGATGGTGCGCTTGTTGGCGTTATAGAGCTGACCGTCGATGACAAAACAGAAACGTACCGAAAGCGGCAGCGTCTGGCCATTCTCACGCTCGACCCGGATGAGGTCGTAATTAAGATTGGTGAGACCGCCTATCTGCAGACTCGACAGATTGTCTACGGCCGAAGTCGACGACGACGTACCATAGGCTCCCGTCCCCTGCGCCAAGCGATCGAAGTCGCCGGTCGTACGGCGGCCCAGAATAGCCTGGGGAGTCTCGCCCAACACCTCGATGTAAAGATTTTCACACCGCACGAAGGCCCGGTTGTCGGGCAGCACGACACGGGCCACATCGTTCTGATTGTCGGTAGTAAATATTTTCGAACCATTCAAATAGTGCAAATCGTTATGCAACAAGTGGATATTGACCTTCGCCTGGCCCGTCTCACCAGAGCGGAAATGGAGCGTGGCTTCGGTAAAATCGGTAAACAGATAGGGCCACATGGTCGTGGGTTCCTGAGCACTGACACTAAGCCATAATGAGGCGAACAATCCCACCATTCCGGCAAATAAAAACTTTCTCATATGAATAAATTTATAGACATTAAAAAATTAAATTTGTCGAAAAAACGTCCACAAGTTAGTAATTTTATGCTACTTTTGCTCACATGGTTAGGAATATTTTGACATTTTAATCACACAAAAACTTAACAATATGAAAATCAAACATCTATTGTGCCTTATCGCACTATGCCTCTTATGGCTCCCCGGTAAAGCGCAACAATTGAGTGTAATGACCCTGCGGAACGGCGCTACGGTTTACATCTGGGAAGACAAGAGCAAACCCGATGTATTCGGTATGGTTGCCTTCAAAGTGGGCTCGGTCGACGACCCGGTACAATATACCGGTCTGGCCCACTACCTCGAACACGTCATGTTCAAAGGCACCCAGACAATCGACGCCCTCGATTGGGAAAAAGAGAAACCTATCTACGAGAAAATCATCGCCAAGTATGATGAGCGTGCCGCTACGACCGACCAGGCCAAGCGTGACGCCATAGACCTGGAGATCAACGAACTTACTCGCGAAGCTGCCCAGTATGCTGTCGGCAACGAGTTTTCGCAGCTCATCGACCACATGGGCGGCGAAGGGCTGAACGCCAGCACGGGCTTCGACCAGACCGAGTATCACAACTCGTTCCCCCCTTCGCAACTCGAGAAGTGGCTCGAAGTTTACTCCGAGCGCCTCATCGATCCCGTATTCCGTGGATTCCAGACCGAGCTCGAGGCCGTATATGAGGAGTACAACATGTACAACGACAACCGCGGTTCGCGCCTGGGCGAGTTCATCAACGAGCAGGCCTTCGGCTCCCACCCCTATGCCCGCCCCATCATCGGTCTGCCCGAGCACTTGAAGAACCCCCAGCTGAGCAAGCTCATCGAGTTCTACAACACCTGGTACGGCCCGCAAAACATGTCGATTATCCTCGTGGGTAACGTCGACACCAAGACGGCTATCCCCTTGATTCGCGAGAAATTCGAGCGTATCCCCCGCCGGGCCGAAATCCACCGCGAGAAACAACCCGTGCCCCAGTTCAAAGGCCGCACCGAGAAGAGCGCCAAGATATACTACTACCCCATGTTGGCCCTCATCTACAACGGTGTACCCTCGAACGACAAGGACGAAATACCTCTGCAAATCTGCTGCGAACTGCTCTCCAACTCGCAAAAGACCGGTATCCTCGACAAGCTGCAACTCGACGGTGACATCATGAGCGTAGGTGCCGGACAGAACGCCATGCGCGATGCCGGTGTCGTCATGATCAACGCCATCCCCTCGTTCGACGCCAACCAGAACCGCTGGGACAGCCACAAGGCTGTCGAGAAGATTCTGCTCTCGTCGCTGCAACAGTTGCAAAACGGCGAGTTCGACGAGACCATCCTCAACTCCATCAAGCAGAACATGATTCGCGAATATGAGCTGAGCCTCGAATCGAACGAGACGAAAGCCTACATTCTGGCCTCACTCTTCAACACGGGTTCCGACCCCTCGGAGATACTCAACTACAAAGAGCGCGTAAATGCCGTTACCCTCGACGAGGTAAAGGCTACGGCCAAGAAATACTTTACCGACAACTACCTGGCCCTCAACATTCAGGAAGCCAAGAACCTCGACAGCAAAGGCAAAAAGCTGAAAAAACCGGCCTACAAACCTATCGAGACGAAGAAGGGCGAAATGTCGGAGTATGCCAAATGGGTAGAAAGTCTGCCCGCCCCGCTGCCCGAGGTGAAATATTGCGACTTCAACTCGATACAGCAGAAGCGCATCAACACGCGCAGCAAACTGTTCTACAACTTCAATCCCGAGAACGAAGTCTTCACCATGACGCTGAAATATGGCGTAGGGACTCACCGCATGCCTAAACTCGAATATGCCGTTGCCCTGATGAACAATGCCGGTATGCTGCCCGACGTCGAGCCGCTGGCTATCAAGCGGGCCATGGGCGAACTCAACGTCAACTGCTCTTACGCCGTCGACGACAACTACATGTATGTGATGATGAACGGCTACGAGAAAGACCTCGTGAAAGCCTGCCAGTTGCTCTCGAAACAGATTCTCTTCCCCAAACTCGACGACAAGCAGCTGCAAAGCCTTATCGGTAGCGCATTCGGTTCGCGTCAGATGGAGAACAGCGACATCAGCACGCTGGAGAGAGCCCTCACTTCGTATGTGCTCTACAAAGACAGCTCCGACTACCTGCAACGCATTCCTACCCGCGACCTGCTGGATCTCTCGATTACCGACCTCACCACCCAGTTCCAGGCCGCTACCAACTACGAGTGCGAAATCTACTACACGGGTACCGCTCCCTTCGACGAGGTGTACGACGTATTGAGCAAGAACCTGCCGTTGAAAGCCGAGGAGATGCCCTCCTCGTCGCCCGAACTGCGCACCCGCGAGAAGTATGCCGAGAACACCATCTTCTTCTTGCCCAACAGCAAGGCTACACAAAGTAAGATTTACTTCTTCATCGAGGGTAAACCCTTCGACGTGAAGGACGACATTGCCATCGAAGCCTTCTCCGACTACTTCGGAGGCGGATTCGGTAGCCTCGTCATGGACGAGATTCGTGAAAAACGGGCCATGGCCTACAGCGCCTACGGTGTGATTTCGACCCCCTCGGTTGCCCGTCGCAACTTTCTCTTCCAAGGTTTCGTAGGTACCCAGGGCGACAAGACCCTCGATGCCATCGACATCTACATGAACCTGCTCACCGACATGCCTTCGATGCCCGAGCACTTCGACGTCGTAAAGACCAACATCAAGGAGTCTATCCTCAGTGCCAAACCCGGCTTCCGTTCGGCCAGCGCCGTATATGAGGCCTGGAAACGCATGGGCTATACCCAAGACCCCGCCATCGACAAGATGAAGAAAATCGAAACGCTCAAGTTCGAAGACATCGTCAACTTCTACAACGAGAATATCAAGGGTAAACCCATCGTGATGGCCATCGTGGGCAACCCCAAAGATTTCGATGTGAAAGCGCTCGAGAAATACGGCAAGGTAGTGAAGGTTTCCGAATCGAAACTCTTCTCCGAATCGGGCTTCTAAACAACCGGCCGCAAACCATACGGGCAAAGGCTCCTGCCATCGCAGGGGCCTTTCCTTTTTTCAGGCGATACCAATCTTCCGGCTCTCTGGCCGAGACCGGCTACAGCTTACAAGCCAATCCTCAAGAGACAAAAAATGCCCGCTCCTTCCGTCGGGGCGGGCATGAATTAGATGTATGCCGGGACAAGGGCTGCAACTGCAACTTCAGCCCCACCCGTCGCCATCACAGGGAAGAACCCTTGAACACACGGCTCTTGTCGAGCGGCAGGATAATGCCCTTGAGGGTAATGTTGTTGGAGTGGAAATTGGGCACAATGTTGACAATGGCCTGATTGCTGCCGTTGTAGAGCGTAATATCCACCCGGGCCGAGATACCGGTTCCCATGACATTGAGCGAAAGGAACAGGTTCCCCTTCTTGTCTTTCCGCAGGTCGTAGTTCGAGAAACTGCCCTCTACGGTCACACCGCCCAGGCCGTTAAGGCCGCTGACGGGTATGTTGAATGCCGTCTGTACCACGGCACGGTCCCCGTCAATCGAAACAAAGTTGGTATTCGAAGCCACGAATGCCGTCTCTCCGTGCTTGAAAATCACCTGGTCGGCCTCCATCGTGAAAGCCTTCTCGTAAATGGCCCGCTCGGCATCGGCATGTTGCAGACTGTCGATACGCTCCTGCAGAGCCTTTTTCTCCTCCTTGGTCAATTCCCGCTCTTGAGCTGAGGCGCTTCCTGCCCATACCAGCAGAAACATCGCCAAAACAAATGCAATTCTTTTCATCGTTCTCTCCTTTCAATCCCCGACAAGCGGGGTTTTCGTTTGGTTCATAGATAGCAAAATGTATACCATAATAACGGTTATCAACTGATTAACAAGGCATAAGAGGCCTGTAAATTATACATTTTTAATTTCAAATAAGATATGCTTACTCGAAAGCCGAGATCATGCCTCAGGAGTGGGTCTCGACCCTGCCAAATATTCTTTCTCACAGGAATAGCCCAGCCGATTGGTCGAACCAAAAATTTTTCGTACTTTTACCCGAAAATAGGGTGATACTCATTTCGCTTCGATGAAAATAGATAAAAAGAAAATATTCGAATTCGTACGCAAGCACTTCTCTCTGGGGAAGGCGTTTCTGGTCGTATTTGTCATTTTCATTCTCTTTATCGACGAAAACAGTTGCATCCAGCGGGTACGTTACGACCGGCAAATCAACGACTTGCGGCAACAGATTGCGGCACAGAACGATACGACCGACTACTACAACCAGCAAATCGAACGGTTGAAAACCGATAAAAACGAGGTCGAACAAATTGCCCGCGAACAGTATTATATGAGTAAACCCAGCGAAGATATCTACATCATAGAACCGAAAAAACAAACCCACTAAATACTACCGACATGAAACAGCATACGCGCGACATGCTCTTTATGGTTTCCTCCATCGCTGTCATCATCGGGGCAGCTCTGCCTCTGTTCATGATCAAACTGCCGTGGGTCCCCTACCTCTATGCCTGCGGTGCCGCCGGTATGGCCGTCTGCCGACTCACCTTCCGCTACAAGGGCAAGAACTTTCGGTTGAAACGGCTTTTCCACATCGAGACCTTCTCGTCGCTCTTCCTGGTAGCCTCGTCCTATTTCATGTTTCGCAACGATCCCGACTGGGTAATGCTGCTCACCGTGGGGGCCGCCCTGCAACTCTATACGGCTATTCTCATTCCCCGAGTGGCCAAGAAAGAGGGCAACGACTGATACTCACCGCGCTGTCACAGACGCTCCCCCCCTTCCGATTCTCGCGACTCGGAACGATGGTTCGTGCCATATTGTCTACCTGACAGCGGTACACCGTCGCAGCCCGAACGCTCTCCAGTTGCCCCCATCTTCTCCATCCGTTCGCCCCAATATATCCGGCATCCCCTTTCCCGGAGGTATTCCCAAGTAGGAATATAATCAGAACGAAATCAACTCATTAAACATACGCACCATAAAAAATCCATTATTTTGTTTGTTATTCTACGAAATTTTCGTAGATTTGCGAAGTAATCGTAGTTAAGATTAAACAGAGCAATGGAGAAACTGACTCATCAAGAAGAAGAGGTGATGCTCGTCATCTGGAAAAAGGGACGGGGTATCATCAAAGACTTTCTGGAAGAACTGCCCGAACCGCGCCCGCCCTACACCACCGTGGCTTCGGTCGTGAAGAACCTGGAGCGCAAAGGCTACCTGGCAAGCGAGAAGATAGGCAACACCTATCTCTATACGCCCCACATCAGTCAGGACGACTATAAAAAGCGGTTCCTCTCGGGAATCGTCAAGAGCTATTTTTCCAACTCCTACAAAGAGATGGTCACCTTCTTTGCCCAAGAGAACAAACTCTCTGAAGAGGACCTGCGCCAGATCATCGCCATGATCGAACACGAAAAAGAGTAAACCAACTAAAAAAACGGCACGATGGATTTCCTGCTTTACCTGCTGCAAGTGCACATCGCACTCTCGCTGCTTTTCATAGCCTACAAGGCCCTTTCGGCCCGCAATACCCACCTGGTCACGAGGCGGGCGCTGCTGTTGGGTATCCTGCTGTTTACCCTCACCTACCCGCTCTATCGCCTCCCCTCCGTGGCCGACGCCATACCCCATACCCTGCAATTCACACTGCCCGAGCTATCGATAGCGCCGGCCGCTGCGGCCCAAACCCCGGTCAGCTTCGACCTCTATCGGCTGGGAGCCTGGCTCTATGGCGGCATAGCCTTGCTGCTGGGACTGCGCATGGTCATACGGCTGCTCTCCATCGTGGGGCTGCGCCGGCGGGGCCGGTTGTACCGCGAGGGAGCCTGGCGCATTGTCGTCTGCCCCGAGCCGATGCAACCCTGCTCGTTCTTCCACTGGATATTCCTGCCGGCCTCGATGGCCGGTACACCCGATGCCCGGGCGACCATTCTCAAACACGAGAAGGCGCACATCCGGCAAATGCACACCCTCGACATTCTGCTGGGCGAGGTGGTGGCCGCGTTCTGCTGGATTAACCCGCTTGCCTGGCTGCTGCTGAAAGAGATACGGCTCAACCTCGAATACCTGGCCGACCGCGCCGCACTGGCCGACGAGCCTGAGAAGCGCACCTACCAATACCTGCTGCTCGACTTGGCCCGCGACAACCGGCCGCAAGCCTCGGCCATACCTTTCGGCCATTCGTTTCTGAAAGAGCGTATCGCCATGATCAACCGCCGGGCCTCCCCGACACGGTCGCGGTATCGCTACCTCCTCGTGCTGCCTCTCTGCCTCTTGCTCGTTGTCGGGAGCCAAAGCTGCCGACAATCGTCTGGTCATAAAGTACAAAACGACAATCCGATACAGTCCACGACAGGCGAAGCCCAGCCCCAAACGGCCACCCCCCGCGAGGTGCCCGAGCAAGAACCCGTATTCGAGGTGGCCGAGGTGATGCCCGAATTTCCCGGTGGGCCCCAAGCCCTTTTCGAGTTTATCCGGGACAATCTCAAATATCCCCAGGAGGCTATCGACAGCCAGACCGAAGGTCGCGTAATCCTCCAGTTCGTTGTCGATAAAAGGGGGAAAGTGGACAATATTCAAGTCAAACGAAGCATCGACCCGGCACTCGACCGGGCCGCCATCGACGTAGTGCGCGCCCTCCCCGCCTGGAAACCGGGCAGGCAGAACGGCAAACCGGTGAACGTGCGATATACCTTACCGATTGTCTTCAAACTATCCTGACCAATTTGTATACCTTAAATAAAACTTTACTGCAATGAAAAAAGAACTGTTATTTCCTGCCCTGGCTTCCGTAAGCCTCCTGTTGGCCAGCTGTAATGCCAACCCTCAACAAACCGAAACGGCCGCTCCCGACGAATCCGGGGCCACCACCGAAACGGCCGCTCCGGCCCCAATGCCCACCGACTCGGTATATGAAGTTGCCGAAGTGATGCCCGAGTTTCCCGGCGGCACACAAGCCCTCTTCAAGTTTATCAGCGAAAATCTCGAGTATCCCCAACACGCCATCGACGGCCAAATCGAGGGGCGTGTGGTTGTGCAATTCGTGGTCGACAAAACGGGGAAAGTGGGTAATATTCAAGTCGTTCGCAGCATCGACAAGCTTCTCGACCAGGCCGCTATCGACGTGGTGCGTGCCCTCCCTGCCTGGAAACCGGGCATGCAGAACGGCCAGCCGGTGAACGTGCGCTACACGTTGCCCGTCAGCTTCAAGCTGTCATAAGCCAACCGCTAAAAACCGATTCATCGCAAAAACCAAGTATGGCTCGGGGGCTGGTCCCAACCAACCGTACCCCGACCATGCCATACCCGATTTCGAACCACACCCCAATTCGTTTCCACTATGAGAAAAACAAGTTGCTTCATCTTCCTTTTGGGGGCTCTGTGTCTCCCCAAAAGTCATGCCGCACGACCCGACGGAGCCATACCCTTTATCTTCGACAGTCACCTCTATCTGCAGGCCACGCTGAACGATACCGTACCGGTCACGATTATCTACGATACCGGGGCCGACTTCCTCTATCTCGATAAGGATTTTCTGGAGCTGAACCACCTGCAAGAAGCCTTCGGACGCAAAGGTACGGCCCGCATGGGCGGTGCCGGCAACAGCGACCCGCAGCGGGTCGACATCTTCATCGACCCGATTAAAATCAGGTGCGGCAAACTGGACTACCAGAACAAGATAACCCCCATCATCGGGTTACGCGATATTCTGGGGCGATACATCGACGGTCTGCTGGGCAACACCCACCTGTTGCAGGCTCCTTTGATGATAAACTTCAGCGAGAGCTACATCGCGCCTTTGGCCGAGCCCCTCCCGCCCGACTCGCTTGCCGGCTACCACAAGCTCGAAACCCGATTCGAAGAGAACCGCATCGACGTGAAGGCACGCCTGCAAATCGACTCGGCAAACGTGGTAGAAGGCTGGTTCCGTATGGATTTGGGCAGTGGTTCCACCGTCTCGCTCACCAACGAGAGCTCCTCGGCACTTCACCTCGACCAGGTACCCAAAGCCTATTTCCGCACACAAGCCGGCGGCGTGGGTGGCGGTTCCGAAGACATCACGCTAAGAGCCTCCCGCTTCTGCTTGGCCGATACGCTCGACAATCTGGTCATCGACTGCTCACTCAACCAGAAAGGGGCCTTATCGTCCAACCGCCCCTATGTGGGTATCATCGGCAACGAAATCTGGTCGCTCTACGATATAGTGATAGACCCGCTCCACGCCTCGGTTTGGGTAAAACGCAACCAAAACGAAGGCACCTACTCCCGGTCGTCGCTCTCGCACATGGCTACCGTCGACCGCACCGACATCGGTGACGGCTGGATTGTCAACGGCCTCTATCAAGGCGGCATCGCCGAGCGGGCCGGCATCGAAATAGGCGACACCATCATAGCCATAAACGGTCGGCCGGTGAAAGAGATAACCTGGGAGGAGCAACGAAACGGTTTGGGTCTCAAAGGCGAAACCCGGTATACGGTACGAAAGGCCGACGGAAAAACCGTCACCTACCGACTCTTCATTCACGACCAGATTATCTGACCCCGCAAAGAGCCCCCAATCAAAGACAATACAAAAAGCTACTCAACAGCAACACAAAACGACTGAAAACAAAAACCGGCAAGCAACCCTGCCTGCCGGTTTTTATCGTTTACACTGCTCGAGGCGAGCCGATCGGTTTCCCTCTATTCGATGGCATAAAACGGGGAACTCCTCTATACTCCCGATCTGCATCTGTGCAACCAAAACTCTCGAGAAGCTGCAAACGCCATCATCCTATCTTCGTAGGATTTTTTGTCCCCTTTCCCAATTACCTAAACTATTTTATCAGCTCTATAATGCAAACTTCACCTTACAAATATAAAACTAATTTCTAAAAAGTGCATAAGAGGGGTTAAAAATTAACATTCTCAATCTCCTATTTTTGAAGCTCAAAAATACGGTACAACTCCGATAGAATGGGCCATCCCAACTCTCAAAAAAAATTCTGTACAGAAACTATTGCGACTCACAACCAACGCCTGGCAAAAAGGGCATGACCGGGAACCGACAGGACTAATGGCGCTCGGTGCGCGACGCATCGATACGCAACAGCACAAAGAGCAGAATGGTAAATCCCCACAACGACGAGCCGCCATAGCTGAAGAAGGGCAAAGGTATCCCTATCACCGGGCACAACCCGATGACCATACCCACATTCACCGCCAGGTGGAAAAAGAGTATCGACACCACACAATAGGCGTAGACCCGACCAAAGGCCGAGTGCTGTCGCTCACCGATAGCAATGAGACGGAAGATAAGGGTCACAAAGAGCAGAATCACCCCCACAGCTCCCCAGAATCCCTCCTCTTCGCCGATGGTACAGAAGATAAAGTCGGTATCCTGCTCGGGCACATACTTCAGTTTGGTCTGCGTACCGTTGAGGAAACCCTTCCCCCAGAAGCCGCCCGACCCGATGGCAATCTTCGACTGGTTCACGTTATAGCCGGCACCCCGCAGGTCCTCCTCCATACCCAGTGCCACCTTGATACGCTTTTGCTGGTGAGGCTCCAGTACCTCGTTGAAGGCATAGTCGACCGAGAAGAGGAAAACCACCGACACGAGCGCCGTAGCCAGTATGGTGAGCACGCGCAACGAGCGGGTCGAGAAGTAAAGCACCAGCAGATACACCGTCGTAGCCACCGTAGCCCCTATGCACACATAGAGCAGATTGACCGGCACGTCGAAGTAGAGCAGCACACCGCACACCAGCCCTACGGCCAGATAGCCCCACAGCAGATACCGGGCAGCCCGTCCGTTCTTCTGATAGAGCAACAGCATACCGGCCACCACCAGGAAGATGAGGATAAACACCAGCACCTCGCCGGCCGCCACACTCCCCCACATGAGGCCCGAATACTTGACCGCCACCACAAAGTAAACGATGGCACACAGCCCGTAGAAGAGGAAGAGTCCCGACAGGCCCTCGCGATAAAGCACAAAGATGAGCGAAGCAAAGACCAGAGCCGACCCAGTCTCCTTCTGGGCAATAATCAGGACAATAGGCAGCACGATGATGCAGATGGCCTGGATGAGGTCGCACCGGTTCTTCAGCGAAAAGCCGTAGGTCCCGAACGACTTGGCCAGGGCGAGCGCCGTGGCAAACTTGGCAAACTCGGCCGGTTGCAAACTCACCGGCCCCAGCACCAGCCACGAGTGCGACCCTTTGATGTCGGGAGCCAGAAATATGGTGGCAATCAACAGCAGTATCAGAATGCCGTAAAAGAGGTAGGCATAGGCTTCATAGACCCTGAAGTCGACCATCAGAATCATAAAGGCCAGCATAAGCGAGAGCCCTATCCACATGAGCTGCTTGCCCGACCGCTCGGCAAAATCGAAAATACTGGCATTGTCGAAGTCGTAGCTGGCGGCATAGATGCTCACCCAGCCGCAAAAGATGAGGATGAGGTAGAGAATCACCGTCATCCAGTCGATCGAACGCCATATGTTAGTGCTTCTTGACTCCACTGTAAATAATCGTATTGGACTGTAACATACGTTCTTCGAGATATTTCCGCTCCGGGGCAATCTCCCGGTTCAGATACATCTCCATCATCAGGCTCCCGATAGGCACGCCGTAGGTGGCCCCGAAGCCGGCATTCTCGACATACACGGCAATCGCAATCTTGGGGTTGTTCATGGGAGCAAACCCCATGAAGGCCGAGTGGTCTTTGCCGTGAGGGTTCTGAGCCGTACCCGTCTTGCCGCACACCTCGACTCCGGGAATGGCCCCGATGCGGCAGGTACCGCCGGTCACCGCCATGCGCATACCCTCGACCACATAGTCGTAGTAGTGCGCGTCGACCATCGTGTGCTTGGGGGTGGTATACTCGGCACTGATGATCGAGTCTTGTATCTCGCGAATGAGGTGGGGCGTGTAGTAATGGCCCCGGTTGGCGATGGTGGCCGCCAGATTGGCAATCTGCAACGGGGTGGCCAGCACCTCGCCCTGCCCGATGGCCACCGATATGATGGTGAGGGCGCTCCAGCGGTTCTCGCCGTATATGTTGTTGTAGTAGTTGCTGTTCGGAATAAAACCGCGACTCTCGCCCGGCAGGTCTATGCCCAGCCGGTAGCCGTAGCCCATCGAGACCAGATAATCCTTCCAGATGTTGAAGGCCTCGGCGGCCGACTTGTACTTGGTGCGGTTGTCGATCATCGAGCGCAACCCGTAGCAGAAAAAGGCGTTGCACGAGGTTTGCAGGGCCGGCCTCAACGCCAGAGGCGAAGCGTGCCCGTGGCATCCCACCTTCAACCGTCCCGCCACGAAACCGTGGTAGCAGGGATAGAGCGTGTTATCGGTGATGATACCCTCGTTGAGGAAGATGAGCCCCTGTGTGGGCTTGAAGGTAGAGCCCGGCGGATAGGCGGCCATCAGCGCCCGGTCGTAGAGCGGTTTGTATTTGTCGCGATTCAGCTTCAGGTAGTTCTTGCCCCGTTCGCGCCCCACCAGCATCGAGGGGTCGTAGGTGGGGCTCGAGACCATGGCCAGCACCTCGCCCGTCGAGGGCTCGATGGCCACGATGGCACCTATCTTGTTCTGCATCAGCTTCTCGCCATAGGCCTGCAGCTCGATGTCGATCGAGAGCTTCAGGTTCTTACCCGATACGGGGGCCACGTCGTAGCGGCCATCCTCATACCGTCCCTTGATGCGGCCGTGGGCATCGCGCAAGAGAATCTCCACCCCCTTCTCGCCGCGCAGCACCTGCTCGTACGACCGCTCGATACCCAGGTCGCCCGTGTAGTCGCCCCGCTTGTAGTAGTCGTCGCGCTCGATGTCGCGGGGCGACACCTCGCGGATATTGCCCAGCACATTGGCCGCCACGGGGTAAGCATACTGGCGCAGCATGCGGTTCTGGATGAAGAAGCCGGGGAATCGGTAGAGCTTCTCCTGCAGGCGGCCATAATCCTGGGCCGAGAGCTGTGTCATGAAAGTCTGGGGCGTATAGGAGGAGTATCCGGGATTGAGCCGCGGGTTCTTCATGTCCTCCATGCGCTTGTCGAACTGCTCGCGGGTGATACCCAACGTGCGGCAGAAGTCGAGCGTATCGAAGGGACGCACCTCGCGCACAATCATCATCACGTCGTAGGCCGGCTGGTTGAACACCAGCAGCTTGCCGGTGCGGTCGTAGATGAGGCCTCGCGAGGGATATTGGGTCTTTTTCAAGAAGGCATTGCCGTCGGCATACTGCTTGTAATCGTCGTTGAGTACCTGCAACGAAAAGAGGCGCACGATGTAGATACAGGCTACCGCCAGCACGATGCCCCCGATTACATATTTGCGTTTGGCCAGCTTATAATCTTTTCTCACGTCCGGTCTTCGTTAAACTGTCCATTCCCAAAACCACCAGAAACGTCAGTGCGGTACTGGCTACGACCCGAAGGATAAGCCGCCCGACGTTGAGCAGGCTCAACGACTCGACCAGAAACAGCACCACGCAGAAACAGAGCGAAAGCGTGAGGAGATACCGCACATAGAGCGACATGCCGAAGCTGCGAATCGACGGAATCGCCTCGGCATAATCTTCGCCTCGCGGCGTATAGAGGCTCAACACCGGCTTGCGCAAAGCCGCCATCACCACACACGCGAGGGCATTCATACCCGGCGTGTTGCTGAAGATGTCGATTGTGAGACCCAGCACAAAAGCCAGCGTGAGGGTCCAGTTAATCGAGAGCGACAAGGGCAGCCGCAAAATAAAGTAGATGTAAAAGAAGGGTATGGCTACCCCAAACAGATGTATGTCGTTGCCAATCGTCACCTGCAACAGCACCATGACGATAAACAGAAACAGGTATCGCAGCCAGTTACTCATAGCGGGCCTCCTTTTCCAGTTGGTCTTGCTCCTCTTTCATGCGGTTCGAGATGATGCGCACATATCCCAAACAGCTGAAGTCGGTACTCAATTTCACCCGCAGCGCATAGAAGTTGTCGTCGCGCTGCTTCTTGTAGTCGCTGATGACTCCAATCATCAACCCTTCGGGGAATACCGACGAGTAGCCGCTGGTCACAATCGTGTCGCCCGGGGCGAACTCGACATGACGGGGCATCTCCTCGAGCACGGCATAGCGGGGACTCACGGCGTCCCACACCAGCGACCCGAAGTAGTCGCTCCCCTTCACCTTGCAACTGAGGCGCAACTTGGGATTCAGCACCGAGATAGCCACGGCATGATGCTCGCCCACCACGTTGATGATGCCCACCACACCGTTCTGGTCGACCACCCCCATCTCGGGCTCTATGCCTTCGGCACGCCCTTTGTCTATGGTGATGTAGTTGTTGGTCTGGGCCACGCTGTTGTTCACCACGCGAGCCACCACGAAATCGTAGTCGTGCAGCACCGAGTCGGCCGGAATCGTATCCTTGCCCGCTGCAGCCCGGTAGCTGTTGAGCTGCTCCTTCAGGTTGACCACCTCCATCTCGAGCTCACCGTTGCGCAGCTGCAGGTCGCGGTTGGCCTGGCGCAAGCCCAGATACGAGGTGACCTCCGACTGCAAGTCGTAGACCACCACCGCCACCCGGTTGGCCGACGAGAAGTAGACACTGCGCTGATAGGGATTGCGCCCGAACAACAAGACGCAACTGAGCACCACATAGAATGCAAAAACAATCCATGAGCTATGTCGCCACAAAAAATCGATCAAATTGCGCATTGTTTCCTCGTTTGTCTACCAACAACGAGTTACAAAGGCTTTTTCGGCCTCTGTAACTCGTCTCTATACTTGTCATACCCGGCCGGGACAACCCGGCCCTCTCGTCGTCCGCTCTTATCGGATGAGGAACGAGAACTGGTCTATGTTCTTCAAAGCCACGCCCGTGCCTTTGGCCACAGCATGCAGGGGATCGTCGGCAATGCGGAAGGGGATACCTATCTTGTCGGTCAACCGTTTGTCCAAGCCTCTCAGCAGGGCACCGCCACCGGCCAGCCAGATACCGTTGCGCACGATGTCGGCATAGAGTTCGGGGGGGGTATGCTCGAGGGCGTTGAGTACGGCAGCCTCGATTTTCGAAATCGACTTTTCGATACAGTGGGCAATCTCCTGATACGAAACGGGTACCTCCATCGGCAGGGCCGTCATGCGGTTGGGACCGTGCACCACGTAATCTTCGGGGGGATTGTCGAGCTCGGTCAGAGCCGAACCGACGTTGATCTTGATCATCTCGGCCGTACGCTCGCCCACCTTCACATTGTGCTGGCGACCCATGTACTCCTGAATATCGCTCGTCAGGTCGTCGCCGGCTACCCGTATCGAGTTGTTCGACACGATACCGCCCAGCGAAATCACGGCGATTTCGGTCGTACCGCCACCTATATCTACAATCATGTTGCCCTCGGGAGCCAACACGTCGAGACCGATACCGATGGCGGCAGCCATAGGCTCGTAAATCATGTAGACGTCGCGGCCGCCGGCATGCTCCGACGAGTCGCGCACGGCACGAATCTCGACTTCGGTACTACCCGAAGGGATACCTATCACCATACGCAGCGAGGGCGAAAACCAGTGGCTCTTCGAGCTTACCATCTTCACCATGCCGCGAATCATCTGCTCGGCAGCGTAGAAGTCGGCAATCACACCGTCGCGCAAGGGGCGTATCGTGCGTATGTTCTCATGAGTCTTTTCATACATCAAACGAGCTTTTTCCCCGACTGCCAGCAGCTTGTCGGTACGCTTGTCCAACGCAACCACCGACGGCTCATCGACCACAATCTTGTCGTTGTGGATAATCACCGTATTGGCCGTACCCAAGTCGATGGCTATCTCCTGCGTGAAAGAAAACAATCCCATATTGACTATTCTTTTTTAATGTTTAATATTAGTGTTTGAAGTGCCGTATGCCGGTCATCACCATAGCCATGCCGTTCTTGTTGCAATAGTCGACCGACTCGTTGTCGCGAATCGAACCGCCCGGTTGTATCACGGCATTTACCCCGGCCTCGTGGGCTATCTCCACACAGTCGGCAAAGGGGAAGAAGGCATCGGATGCCATCACGGCTCCCTGCAAATCGAAGTGGAACGAACGGGCCTTCTCGATGGCCTGACGCAGGGCGTCGACACGCGAGGTCTGACCGATACCGCTGGCGCAGAGCTGACGGTTCTTGGCCAGTACGATGGCGTTCGATTTGCTATGTTTTACAATCTTGTTGGCAAACAGCAGGTCTTCGACTTCGGCAGGAGTTACCGCCTTGTCGGTTACCTGGCGCAGCTCCTCGGGTTTCTCGCGATAGAGGTCGCGGTCTTGTACCAGCACGCCGTTGAGCAGCGAGCGGAACTGACGGGCAGGAGCCTGGAAGGGTTTCTGCACGAGCACGATGCGGTTTTTCTTCTGCTCCAGAATGGCGAGGGCCTCGGGGTCGTAAGCCGGAGCGATGCACACCTCGAAGAAGATTTTGTGCATCTCCTCGGCCGTAGCCTTGTCGACCGGACGGTTGGTGATGAGCACACCGCCGAAAGCCGATACGGGGTCGCCGGCCAGGGCATCTTTCCAAGCCTCGAGCAGCGTGTCGCGCGAGGCCAGACCGCAGGCGTTGTTGTGTTTCAGAATGGCGAAGGTGGTCTCGTCAAATTCCGAAATCAGCGAAACGGCTGCATCGATGTCGAGCAGGTTGTTGTACGAAATCTCCTTGCCGTGGAGTTGCTCGAACATCTCGTCGAAGTTGCCATAGAATACACCCTTCTGGTGGGGATTCTCGCCGTAGCGCAGCACCTTGGCGTGGTTGCCGGCATAGCGGAAGGCCGAGCCTTCGCCACCGTCGAAGTAGTTGAAGATGGCGCTGTCGTAGCCCGACGACACAGCGAATGCCTCTTTGGCAAACCAGCGGCGGTCTTCGAGCGAGGTGTTGGCACCCTTCTCTTTCAGCAGCGAGAGCAGCGGGGCATATTGGGCTTTCGAAGCCACGATGACTACATCCTTGTAATTCTTGGCAGCGGCCCGGATGAGCGAGATACCGCCTATATCTATCTTCTCGATGATGGCGCTCTCGTCGGCACCCGAAGCTACCGTCTCTTCAAACGGATAGAGGTCGACGATTACCAGATCGATCGAAGGTATTTCGTATTGAGCGATTTGCTGTTGGTCGGTTTCATTCTCCCGACGGTTGAGGATTCCGCCGAACACTTTGGGGTGAAGGGTCTTTACCCGACCGCCCAGAATAGAGGGATAACCGGTCAGGTCCTCGACTGCACCGCAAGGGATTCCCAGCGATTCGATAAACGACTGCGTGCCGCCGGTCGAGATAAATTCTACTCCTTCGGCATGTAAGAGTTTCAAAATTTCGTCTAAGCCATCTTTATGAAAAACCGAGACAAGAGCTGTTTTAATTTTCTTATTTTCAAGCATAAAGCATTACACCATATAAATTTGCCACAAAAATACAAAAATATATAGGTTTTGCCTTGCATAATCGGCGAAAGTTTTTCATCAAGAGCCAAATCTTTTTATAGGACTCTCTTTTAACAAGGTTATCGCCTACGAATATCGAACAAAAGGGGAGGCGCGCTCGTTATCCTTTCTCAAAAAAACATACTCTTTAACCCGAAAAAAGAGAACGATTATGAAAAAACTAAGTCTATTTCTGGCGCTGCTGGCCTGTGCGGTTTCCGTCGTCGGGGCACAAGAGCGTACCATCACCGGCCAGGTTATCTTTGCCGACGACAACGAACCCATCATCGGGGCCACCATACTCGTACCGGGTACCTCGATAGGCACCAGTACCGACCTCGACGGCAACTTTACCCTCCGGGTTCCCGACTCGGCCCGCGAGGTGACCGTCTCGTACGTGGGCATGGCTACCCGGCAGGTTCCCATTGCCGACCGCATGGAGATCGTACTCGAGAATGCCGACCACAAAATCGACGAGGTGGTAGTCACCGCCCTGGGTATGAAGCGCGACCGCAAGGGGCTGGGCTATGCCGCCCAGGACCTGAAAGGCAACGAACTGAACAAGGCGGGTACCACCGGCCTCTCCGACGCCATGCATGGCAAACTGTCGGGCGTGGAGATTGTACCCTCGAGCGGTATGCCGGGGGCCTCGTCGCAAGTGGTCATCCGGGGAGCCCGCTCCTTTACCGGCAACAACACCCCGCTCTATGTGGTCGACGGCATGCCCATCCAGTCGACCCCCGACTTCTCGACCGGCCAGAGCGTGAGCGGCACCGACATTGCCGACCGCTCCATCGACATCGACCCCAACGACATCGAGAGCATCAACGTGCTCAAGGGGCAGGCGGCGGCCGCCCTCTACGGCATCCGGGCCTCGAACGGTGTGGTGGTCATCACCACCAAGAGCGGGCGCGGGCTCTCGATCGGGCGACCTCACGTCACCTTCACCACCAACCTCAGTGCCGAGACGCTGTCGCGCCGCCCGCAGGTGCAGAAGCAGTGGGCCCAAGGCTATTACAGCGACTCGCAGCAGGCCCAACGGTTCGACCCCACCTCGTCGATGAGCTGGGGCCCCCGCATCGATGCTCTGCCCGACGACCCCACCTATGGCGGCAACGTGGCCACGGCCTTGAACAACTACGACACCTCGGGGACCCAAGGCCTCTACTATGTGCCCCAGCTGGCCCAGGCGGGCGAAAATCCCTGGGTAGCCCCCGACGTCTACGACAACATCGGCGACTTCTTCCGCACGGGGGTCACCTTCAACACCTCGCTCAACATCAGCCAGCGGTTCGAGAAGGGTAACTACTCGTTCGGTATCGGCACCGCCCAACAGGACGGCGTGATTCCCTCGACCGGCCTCACCCGCTACTCGGTGCGGGGCATGGCCGAGGTCAACCTTAGCGAAGAGTGGAAGACCGGCTTCTCGGCCAACTTCGTGCGCAACAACATCGACAAGGCCCCCACCGCCAACAGCGGCGTGCTGGGTGCCGTCTACGGCGCACCGCCCAGCTACAACCTGCGGGGCATTCCCTACGCGCTGCCCGAAGACCCCTATACCCAAATCAACTACCGCTCGCTCACCTTCAACAACCCCTACTGGGCCACGCGGCACAACTCGTTCAACGAGAACACGCACCGCTTCTTCGGCAACACCTTTGTCGAGTATACCCCCCGGATTGACTGGAGCAGCGACAAAAAACTCTCGACCCGCTGGCAAATCGGTATCGACGCCTACACCTCGCGCTACAAAAACATCTACGAATACGGTTCGCAGGGGCAGGCCGGCAGCATCGAGTCGAACGGCGTGACCAACGTCATCTTCAACTCGCTCTTTACCGTCAACTACGAGATGAACATCACCGACGACTGGCACCTCACGGCCATGGTGGGCAACGAAATCAACCAGGAAAACAAAGCCTTTTACGAAGACTACGGCCAGAGCTTCAACTTCGGCGGCAACCCCACGATACAGAACACCGCGATACAGAGCGCATCGACCTCGGTACTGCGGGCCCGCACGGTGGGATTCTTCGGCAACGCCACCCTCTCGTGGCGCGACCAGGCCTACCTCAACGTCACCGGCCGTGAAGATGTGGTGTCGACCATGCCCCGCGGCCACCGCGCCTTCTTCTACCCCTCGGTGTCGGTAGCCTATGTGCTCACCGAACTGGAACCTCTGCGGGGAAACCCCGTCCTCACCTTTGCCAAGGTGCGGGGCTCGTTTGCCCAGGTAGGGCAGGCCGGCCGCTACTACAACAACTACTACGTCACCCCCAGCTATACCGGCGGCTTCTGGAGCAATCCGCCCATACTCTACCCCCTCAACGGCATTACCGCTTATGTGCCTTATGCCGAGCTGTACGACCCCGACCTGACGCCACAGAACACCAACTCGTTCGAAGCGGGATTCGACCTGCGGCTCTTCCACAACCGGCTTGCCGCCAGCTACACCTTCTCGCGGCAGAACATCAAGAACCAGATATTCCCCGTGCCGCTGGCCGGTTCGACCGGCGCCGCCCAATACGTGACCAACGGCGGTAAGATACACACCGACGCCCACGAGATAGAGCTGAACGGCGAGATTTACTCCACGGCCGACATCACCTGGGACCTGGGGGTCAACTTCACCGTCATCCGCAACCGGGTCGACGAGCTGGCTCCTGGTGTGACCAACATCTTCCTCGGCGGCTTCGTCACGCCGCAGGTCCGGGCCGGTGTGGGCGACTACTACCCGGTCATCTACGGTACCGCCTTCAAGCGCGACAGCCAGGGCCGCATCCTGGTTGACGAAGACCCCAACAGCGCTACCTACGGCATGCCCATGGCTTCGGGCAACCCGCAGGTCATCGGGCAGTGCGCCCCCGATTTCACGATGGGCATCAACACCTCGTTCCGCTACAAGCGGCTTTCGCTCTCGGCCACCTTCTCATGGCGGCACGGCGGCGACATGTATTCGGGCACCAACGGCCTGATGGACCTCTACGGCATCAGCAAGAAGACCGAAGAGCGCACCACCCCCTTCGTCTATCCCGGCTATAAGGCCGACGGCACCCCCAACGACATCGTGCGGGGCGGAGCCGACGATGCCGGAGCCTACGAGACCCTCTATGCCGACGTGCTGGGAAACATCGACGAGTCGTACATCTACGACGCTTCGTTCTTCAAACTGCGCGACCTCACCGTCAAATACCAGTTCCCCCGCGTCGGAATATTCGACATCTCGCTCTTTGCCTTTGCCCGCAACGTGCTGCTGTGGGCCAAGATGCCCAACCTCGACCCCGAGTCGTCGCAGGGCAACAACAACATGAGCGGTACCTTCGAGCGATTCTCCCTGCCCCAGACCTCGAGCTACGGAGGGGGACTCACTGTAACTTTCTAACCTTCAAACACGACATGGATATGAAAAAGCTCATCTATATCTTCTGCGCCGCCAGCCTGCTCACCGCCTGTACCGACGACGTGATGGACCGCCTCAACCGCAACGAAAACGACCCCGAAGAGGTGCCGGCCCGCTACCTCCTCACCGATGCCGAAACGGCTTCGGCCGTCAGTGTCGTTTCGGGCGACTTCGCCTTCTATACGGCTGTTTACATGGAACAGCAGGCGGGCATCTTCAACCAGATGTACAACGCCGAGATGCGTCTCGCCGAGGTCTACTCGGCCGCTACCTTCAACAACGCCTGGAATGCCACCTACCGCAACCTGCTCGCCCTCAGGATTATCCGCGAACGCTGCGCAGCCGGCGGTGCCGAGGCGGGCTCGAACCATCTGCTGGGTATGGCTCAGGTGCTCACGGCGCTGAACCTGGCTACCCTCACCGACCTCATGGGCGATATTCCTTGGAGCGAAGCCCTGCAGCCCGGTGCCGTTTACCAACCGAAGCTCGACAGTCAGGAGTCCATCTACCAGGATGTCTTCGACCTGCTCGACGAGGCTATCGACAACCTGCGGAAAGAGGACCTGGCTACCCTCACTCCGGTGGGGACGCAAGACCTCATCTACGGCTCGCTCGATGCCGACCGACAGACCGAACTCTGGATCAAGGCGGCCTACGGTCTGAAGGCCCGCTATGCCCTCCGCCTCTCCTTCCGCGAACCACGCTACGACCAGGTAATCGACTATGCCGACAGCTCCTTTGTCTCATCCGACGAACAACTGGCCTACCCCTACGACGGCAGCTCGTCGATCAACCCCTTCTATGCCTTCTACCTGAACCGACGCTACTTCGGGGCCAGCGAGAGCCTGCACCAGAAGCTCGTCGAGCGGAACGACCCGCGCGAAAGCCTCTTCTTCAAAGCCTATCCCGGTACCGGCCAACTGGTGTTCGCCCACAACGGTGCGCCCGAGCAACGGCAGGGCTACTACGGCATATCGGGCCTGCTCTCGCCTACACGCCCCACCCTGCTGCTCAGCTATCACGAGTTGCAGTTTGTCAAGGCCGAGGCACAAACCCGGCTGGGCCAGACCGGCGATGCCATCGGCTCGCTCTACAACGCCGTGGTGGCCGCCTTTGCCCAGGTGGGTCTCTCGGCCAGTGAGGCCGACGACTATTTCCAGAATGTCGTCCTGCCCCGCTTCGAGGCCGACCCCCTCGGCGAAATCATCAACCAGAAGTATCTGGCCTGCTACGAGGGCGAGGTGCTGGAGACCTACCACGACTACCGGCGCCTCCTGGCCATGGGCGAGAGTGACCTCCTGCCGCTCGCCAATCCCCTGCCCTTCCCGCTGCGGCTCCCCTACGGCAACAGCGACGTGGTGAGCAACGACCATGTGGCCCAGGCCTACGGCAACGGCGACTACGTCACCACCGAACCGGTGTGGTGGGCCGGAGGCAGCCGATAGCGAATCGAACAAAGTCTGTCATTGTCAACCTTTCAAAAGCAGCCGGCTCCGCTTCCGGGGAAATCTCCCCGGGGGCGGAGCCGGTCGTTTATCCTATCGCGGTTATCCTCGAGACAAGCCGCGGCATTTATCGGTTCTTGCGCATGGTATAGCGGCTGATGCCCAGGCTCTCATAGCTGCGGCGCAGCTCCTCGTCGTTATCCGAGATGACCAGCAGCCGATCGCCCGACTCGAGCTGAGTATGCCCTTTAGGTACGAAATATTGCGTGCCCCGCTTCACCATCACCACCAGCGTATTGTCGGGCAGCGAGAGGTTCAGCAGCTTGTTGCCGCCCGCCAACGCCTCCTCGGTCAGCTCTATCTCACTCATGGCCGACTTGATTTCATCGGGCAGCGCCACGTTGAAAATCTCCTTCTCCTCGCTCTTGCCAATCAGTCCCAGCCAACGGGCCATGGCACTCACGGTGGTGCCCTGCACCAGCAGCGAGACGATAGTCACGAAAAAGACCACGTTGAAAATCATGCGGGCATTGGGTATCTCGGCCGACATGAGCGGATAGGTGGCAAAGATGATGGGCACGGCTCCCCGCAATCCCACCCACGACACATAGAAGCGGGCCCGGGTCGTGAACTTGCGGAAAGGCAGCAGACTCACAAAGACCGAGAGCGGACGCGAAACCACTATCATAAAGAGGGCGACCAGCAGACTCACACCGGCCACGGCGGGCAGCTCCGAGGGGTTGACCAGCAACCCCAGCGTGAGGAACATCACAATCTGGAACAGCCAGGTAAAACCGTCGAAAAAGGTGGTGAGACTACGCTTGTGCACCAACTTGCGGTTGCCCACCACCAACCCGGCGATATAGACAGCCAGATAACCGTTGCCCTGCAACAGGTTGGTAAAGGCAAAGACAAAGAAGACACAGGCCAGCAGCAACACGGGATAGAGCGACTCGTTGGGCACGTCGATGCGGTTGATCACCCACACGATGGCATACCCCAGCGCGAAACCCAATGCCGCCCCTACAACCAGTTGCAACACCAGCAGCAGAATGGCATCGCCCCAGTCGACCGTACCGATTTCGATAATCTGGATAAGCAGCAGGGTGAGCATATAGGCCATGGGGTCGTTACTGCCGCTCTCCAACTCGAGCGTGGGGCGCAGCCGCTCTTTCAGCGAAATGCCCTTCGACCGCAGAATCGAAAAGACCGAAGCCGAGTCGGTCGACGACATCACGGCCGCCAGCAACATCGACTCGAGCAGCCCCAGCTGGAAATCGCCGGGCAGGAAATCGGAGAGCGAATAGATGAAAAGTCCCGTGATGACCGTCGTCATCAGCACCCCCAGCGTGGCCAGCGTCACACCCGGGGCCAGTACCGGCTTTATCTCGCGATACGAGGTATCCATACCGCCCGAAAACAGGATGATACACAGGGCCACCGTACCGATAAACTGGGCCGCCGGCGCACTGTCGAAGTGGATGCCGAACCCGTCGGAGCCGGCCAACATGCCCACCCCCAGAAACAGCAACAGGGCAGGCACTCCGAACCGGGCACCGGTTTTACCTACAAGCACACTCAGGAACAACAAAACGGCTCCTACCAACAAAACATTTTCGGGACTGATAACCATAAAACTCTCTTTTCGAAAAAACGGATCAAAGATAAATGATAGTGAAAGTCGAGAGCAAGAGCAAAGGGAATCGCAGTTTTTACTTTGACTATGCCGAGCCGCATCCTCTCTTCGTGGTACAAAGATAAATAAAAAGCGCGAGACCTACAACACCACACCCTCCGGCGGGGAGATAAAAGCGCCCCTTTTCTCCTTGAACAAAAGATTTTGAGAAGTGTTTAATAGACAATCATTTTAACCACACGTCAAATATGAAAAAATCGGATATAGGTCTCGTGGGACTGGCCGTCATGGGCGAGAACCTGGCCATCAACCTCGAGTCGAAAGGCTACCGGGTGTCGCTCTACAACCGGCTGCACCCCCACACGCCGCAGGTCGTCGACCGCTTTCTGGCCAGCCAGGGCGAGGCGAAACGGTTTTACCCCACCTATTCGCTGGCCGAGCTGGTGGAGTCGCTCGAGAGGCCGCGCAAAATTCTGTTGATGATTCGGGCCGGCGAACCGGTCGACGAGACCCTCGCCGCCCTGCTCCCGCTGCTGTCGCGGGGCGACATCGTCATCGACGGCGGCAACTCCGACTATCGCGACACCCGACGTCGGCAACAGACGCTGCGCGAGAAGGGTATCTACCTGGTAGGATGCGGCATCTCGGGTGGCGAAGAGGGAGCCTTGCACGGCCCCTCGATCATGCCGGGCGGCGACGAAGCGGTGGCCGGCGAGGTGCTGCCGCTGTTGCAGGCTATCGCTGCCCGACTCGACGACGGTACCCCCTGCTGTGCCTGGACAGGCCCCGACGGCTCGGGACACTTTGTCAAGACGGTACACAACGGCATCGAATACGGCGACATGCAACTCATCGCCGAGACCTACTCGCTGCTGCGCATCAAACTGAAAAACGACCACGAGGCGATGGCCGACACCTTCGAGGCGTGGAACAGAGGGGTGCTGGAGAGCTACCTCATCGGCATTACCGCCCCCATCCTGCGCTATCGGGAGGAGGACGGCGGCTATCTGATAGACCGCATTGCCGACCGGGCCCGCCAGAAAGGCACCGGCAAATGGAGCGTCGAAGCGGCCCTCGACAGCGCCACCCCGCTCTCCGTCACCACCCAGTCGGTCTTTGCCCGCTTCCTCTCCGACCGGGCGCAAGAGCGCACCCGGGCACACAGGCTCTACCCCGACATCGACCCGGCTCCCCTCCTCGACCTCGATGTCGACGACCTGCACCATGCCCTCTACGCCGCCAAAATCATGGCCTATGCCCAGGGGTTCGACCTGCTCTACCAGACCTCCGTGCAGTACGACTGGCACCTCAACCTCTCGACCCTGGCCACCATCTGGCGCAAGGGGTGCATCATCCAATCGCGTTTTCTCCGCGAGATTGCCACCGTATACCGGCAGGCCGGCCACTACGAACCGCTGCTCTTCAACCCCTACTTCCGCGAGAAGATAAGCCTCTGCCTCCCCTCCTGGCGCCGAGTGGTGGGGGCGGCACTCTCGGCCGGAGTAGCCCTGCCGGCTCTGACGGCAGCACTTACGGCCTTCGACGGCTGGCGGTGTGCCAAGTCGCCCGCCAACCTCATACAGGCCCAGCGCGACTACTTCGGGGCCCATCTCTACGAACGGGTCGATGCCCCCGAGGGGGTACTTTTCCACACCGACTGGCTCCGCCGCGAGCCGACCCACACGCCCCAATCTACCCAACCCGATTAACGAAACAACCGCTATGAACAAAATACCCGACAGTCAGATTCTGGTGATTTTCGGCGCCTCGGGCGACCTGACTCACCGCAAACTCATCCCCGCCCTCTTCGAGCTTTTCGAGCGAAAACTCCTCCCCGCGAAATTCCTCATCGTGGGGGTGGCCCGCACCCGGCAGAATACCGAGGAGTTCCGCCAGTCGCTCCTCGACTCGATGATTCAAAACCGCACCACCTATGCCATCGACAACCCGCACCTGACCGATTTCCTGCGCAGCGTCTACTACATCGTGTGCGACACCACCCGGGGCGAAGCCTACGAAGCGCTGTTCCGGGAGATTGAGCAACTGCGCAACGCCGCCGGCATCGACGACAACCTGCTTTTCTATCTGGCCACACCGCCGGTGATGTATCCGACAATCGCCTCCTCCATCGAGGCCCGGCACCAAAACCGGTCGGCCGAGGGGTGGCGACGCATCATCATCGAGAAGCCCTACGGCAGCAACGAGGCCGAGGCCCGCGCGCTCGACCGGCTGCTCTGCGCCATCTTCCCCGAGCGCGAAATCTACCGCATCGACCACTTTCTGGGAAAGGAGACGGTGCAGAACATTCTGGTGCTGCGCTTTGCCAACAGCATTTGGGAACCGCTGTGGAACCGCAACTACATCGACCACATCGAAATCACGGCTACCGAGACGCTGGGGGTAGAGCAACGCGGTCTCTACTACGATTCGGCCGGAGCCCTGCGCGACATGGTGCAGAGCCATCTGCTGCAAATCATGGCCTTCATCGCCATGGAGCCGCCCGCCACCTTCGAGCCCGAGGCCATTCGCGACGAAATAGCCAAGGTGTTCCGTTCGCTGCGGCCGCTCTCGCCCGACGACATCGCCCGCCACACCCTGCGGGGGCAATATGCGACCGGCACCGTCGACGGTCAAAAGGTACCCGCCTACCGCGACGAACCCCGTGTCGACCCGCAATCGACCACCGAGACCTTCGCAGCCCTCAAGCTCTACATCGACAACTGGCGCTGGGCCGACGTGCCCATCTACATCTACACCGGCAAACGGCTGGCCGAGAAGCGGTCGGAGGTGGTCATCCACTTCCGCAACACGCCCCGCACCTTCTTCCCGGGGCAGTGCTGCGGCAACTCGTGCAACCAGCTGGTCATCACCCTGCAACCCGACGAGAGCATCCGCCTGCGCTTCGGGCTGAAACAACCCGGCACCAACTTCGAGGTGAGCCAGGTGAGCATGGACTTCTTCTACTCGTCGCTTATCGAGACCCGCCTGCCCGGCGCCTACGAACGGCTGCTGCTCGACGCCATGCGAGGCGACTCGCTGCTCTACTCGCGCAGCGACGCCCTGGAGCTGAGCTGGCACTTCCTGGCTCCGCTGCTCGAGAGCTGGGAGCGCGACGGAGACGAAGGCCTCATCGCCTACCCCGCCGGCTGCAAAATACCCCGCGAGGTGGTCGACCGCATCCTGCCCGATCCCTGTCTGCTCGAAGAAAATGCCTGTACCCTTTGTAATACCCGTCGCCCATGAACTCGACCCCCGTACAATTCTACCCCGATGCCGCCAAATCGCTCATCGCCCTCACCGAAGCTCTGCTCGTCTCGGTAGCGGCCCGCACCCGCAAACCCTTCTACCTGGCCCTCTCGGGCGGCGAGACGGCACAGCAGCTCTTTGCGTTGTGGCGCAGCCGCTACAACGACCCCGTGCGCTGGAAAAACGTGCACTTCTTTTGGGTAGACGAGCGGTGTGTGTCGCCCGACAGCGAGGAGAGTAATTTCTATTGGGCCAATCACCTGTTTTTCACCCCCGTAGGAATACCACCCGAACACATCCACCGCATCCGGGGCGAGGAGCCTCCCGCCCGGGAGGCCGAACGATATGCCCGCCTCATTGCCGGGCTTCTGCCCGACCACGAGGGGGTACCACGGTTCGACTGCACCCTGCTGGGCATCGGCGAAGACGAGCATGTGGCCTCGATATTCGGCAACGACACCGACCTGCTACGCTCGGACGACCTCTATGCCGTATCGCAACAACCCGTCACCGGACAATACCGGGTGACGCAGACCGGCGAGGTGATACTCGCCTCCCGCGAAATACTCATTGCATTGGTTGGGGAACGGAAAAAAGAGCTGCTGCACCGGCTGGTTACCCGCCAGGAACCCACGGTGACACCCGCCACCTACATACTCTCGCACACGTCGCGGGCCACTATCTTCACCGAGATCGAACTACACAGCCGGGAACTGTCACTTTAACAGGTCGGGGCGCAGACGACGCGTGCGCTCGAGCGACTGTTCGTGTTTCCACTCATCGATTTTGCGCTGATGCCCCGAAAGCAGCACATCGGGCACACGCCACCCCTTGTACTCGGCCGGGCGCGTATAGACCGGCGGGGCCAGCAGGTTGTCCTGGAACGAATCGGAGAGGGCCGACTGCTCGTCGCCGATGGCTCCGGGGATAAGCCGCACGATGGCATCGCACATGATGGCCGCCGCCAACTCGCCGCCGGTGAGCACATAGTCGCCTATCGAAATCTCTTTGGTGATGAAGTGCTCGCGTATGCGGTAGTCGATGCCCTTGTAGTGGCCGCACAGAATAATGAGGTTGCCCGCCATCGAGAGGCTGTTGGCCATGGGCTGGTCGAACTGTTCGCCGTCGGGGGTGGTGAAAATCACCTCGTCGTACTCCCGCTCGCTCTTCAACTGGGTGATGGCCCGGTCTACCGGCTCGATCTGCATCACCATACCGGCCTCGCCCCCAAAGGGATAATCGTCGACCTTGCGGTGCTTGTCGAGCGAATAGTCCCGCAGGTTGTGGACCACAATCTCGACCAGTTTCTTATCTTGCGCCCGCTTCAGAATGGAGTAGTTCAACGGGCTCTGCAACAATTCGGGCAGTACGGTGATAATATCGATGCGCATCATAACACTCACAATTTGTCTGCAAAGGTAGCCTTTTCCCCCGGTTTCGCAAACTCGGGAAGGGCAATCTCGCACCCGATGCAATCAAGCCATATTTCTTACAACAACTTTTTGAGATCCTCTACATCGGGCAGAGCCTTTCTCAACCGTTCGGGCATATCCGATGCCGTTTTATAGGTAGCAACTCCCATAGGCTTATCGTAATCCCGAATCGCATATTCGGCATACGCTTTATCGGCACTTTTGCATAGCACGATACCTATCGAAGGATTTTCATTCGGCTTACGCACAAAATCGTCCAATACCCGCAAATACATGTTTAACTGACCGAGATACGCCGTTTTGAATGGCCCTGTCTTCAGTTCAACAGCCACCAAAGCCGAAAGTTCCCGATTAAAAAAGAGCAAATCTATCACATGCGTATGGCCCAACGCTTCGACCTGAAACTGATTTCCCACAAAAGCAAAGTCCCGACCAAAGGTCATAATGAAATTCTTGATATTCTGAACAATCTTATTCTCTACAACTCTTTCATCTATATCCTCAATGTCTCGAGCGCCGAGCTCTTCCACATTGATAAAATCAAGCAGATACTCATCTTTGAACGTCATTACGGCCCTGCGAGCCAATTCGGCCGTCGGTAACTTTTCCATAAAGTTGTTGGCCAACGCACCTTGCTTGTGATAAACATCCTCACGTATTAACCGTTTTAATGAATCGACACTCAGGTATTCTCGAGCACTTAGCTTTATGTAGAAATAACGCTCTTCAATGGACTTAACTTGCGACAAGATGGCTATATGATGAGTAAAACCGATTTTGAAAAATTCCTCTACCGGAAAATCTTTGAAGTTCGGCAGTTGTAATTGCCGAATTTCTGCGGAACTGTCATCCTCTGTACAACCTTCCTCTGGTAAATCGGCAGTTACAACTGCCGATTTAGAATCCAATGATTGCCACTCTTCATAAAACGTGCGCATATTCTTCAAATTACGTTCCGAAAAGCCCCGGAGCCCAGGCAGCTCCATCTGCAATCTATTACTGATAAATGCAATAGCCCCTGTCCCCCAATATTCCTTACGAGAATTTTGAGAAATATAACGGCCAATATCATAATACAAAACCAACTGCTCCCTATTCACGAGCTTGGCAGCCCGATATTGGCTCTGCAATATGGCAATTTTAATCGCTCGAACGGCTTCACCATATTTGGCCTCAGACAATTTATTCATTTCCATACCTGCTTGCACGCCCTCAAAAAATTCGATTTACACTCTTTTCATTCCCCCAACGGAGGTTACAAATATATCATTTATATACGATTCGACCACTATCTGTTCTTATTTATTCTTCCCTATTTCGAGCTATTCGCTTGAACATGATTTATATCTCGAAAAAAAGCGCTACCTTTGCGCCCTGAAAAACAGGTAAAAGATGATTACGGTAAACAACTTAGGTATTCAATTTGGTAAAAGAGTTCTTTTCCAAGACGTTAATTTGAAGTTCACCCCGGGCAACTGCTACGGCATTATCGGAGCCAACGGCGCCGGGAAATCGACCCTTATGCGCATCTTGAGCAACCAGCTCGAGCCCACGCACGGCACCGTCACCCTGGGGCCGGGCGAACGACTTTCGGTCTTGAGTCAGGACCACTTTGCTTTCGACGAGTTTACCGTCATCAATACCGTGCTGATGGGCCACACCGTGCTGTGGGACATCATGCAGGAGAAGGATGCCCTCTATGCCAAACCCGACTTCAGCGATGCCGACGGCATCCGCGCCGCCGAGCTTGAAGAGAAGTTTGCCGAGCTCGAGGGGTGGAACGCCGAGAGCGACGCCGCTACCCTGCTGAGCGGCCTGGGCATCAAGGAAGACAAGCACTACATGCTGATGAAGGACTTGAGCGGTAAGGAGAAGGTGCGCGTGCTGCTGGCCAAGGCCCTCTTCGGCCACCCCGACAACCTGCTGCTCGACGAGCCTACCAACGACCTCGACCTCGAGACGGTGATGTGGCTCGAAAACTACCTCGCCAACTTCGAGAACACCGTGCTGGTGGTGTCGCACGACCGTCACTTCCTCGACTCGGTCTGCACCCACACGGTCGACATCGACTTCGGCAAGGTGCAACTCTTTGCCGGTAACTACAGTTTCTGGTACGAGTCGAGCCAGTTGGCCCTGCGTCAGCAACAGCAACAGAACAAGAAGGCCGAGGAGAAGCGCAAGGAGCTGCTCGAGTTTATCCAGCGGTTCAGCGCCAACGTGGCCAAATCGAAACAGACCACCAGTCGCAAGAAGATGCTCGAGAAACTTACCATCGAGGAGATTCAACCCTCGTCGCGCCGCTACCCGGGCATCATCTTCACCCCCTCGCGCGAGCCGGGCAACAAGATTCTCGAGGTGAAAGGGCTCGAAAAGTCGATCGAGGGCACGCTGCTCTTCAAGGATGTGAACTTCTCGATCGAGAAGGACGACAAGGTGGCCTTCATCTCGCACGACCCGCGTGCCATGACTGCCCTCTTCGAGATTATCAACGGCGAGATGAAACCCGATGCCGGCACCTACGAGTGGGGACAGACCATCACCACGGCCTACCTGCCGCTCGACAACAGCTCGTTTTTCAACACCGACATGAATCTGATCGACTGGCTGGCCCAGTTCTCCGAAGACACCAGCGAGCTCTACCTCAAAGGCTTCCTGGGCCGCATGCTCTTCTCGGGCGAGGAGCTGCTCAAGAAGGCTTCGGTCCTCTCGGGTGGTGAGAAGATGCGCTGCATGATTGCCCGCATGATGCTCAAGAATGCCAACACCATGATACTCGACTCGCCCACCAACCACCTCGACCTCGAGTCGATACAGGCCTTCAACAACACGTTGCAGAGCTTCAAGGGCAACGTGCTGCTCTCGTCGCACGACCACGAGTTCATCCAGACGGTCTGCAACCGCATCATCGAGCTCACCCCCGGCGGCATCATCGACAAGATGATGGACTACGACGACTACATCACCGACGAAAAGGTGCAGGCCGCCCGCGAACGATTGTACAACTTATAAACAAGATATTCGGTTATGGTAAAACACATTGTCACTTTCAAACTCACCGGCACACCCGAGGAACGCAAAGAGGTGGCCACCCGATTCAAAAACGCCCTGCTCGAATTGCCCGCCGTTATCGACGTGCTCCGCAGCATCGAAGTGGGTATCAACGAGAATCCCGCCGAGAACTGGGACGTAGTGCTCACCGCTACCGTCGACTGCATGGCCGACGTGGAAACCTATGCCAAACACCCGGCTCATGTAGCTGCCGCCGGCCTGCTGGCCGGTCACAAGGCCGACCGCGCCTGCGTCGACTACACCTGCTAACCCGGCCGGAAACGACATAAAAAAACGAGAGCGGAAAATCGGGGAAACCCGGTCTTTCGCTCTCGTCGTATTTCATACGACCCACCTCTGGGTGGGGAGCCTCAAACTTTTCTAAAAATCAGGCAACCGCAGTTGCCAGTTTTTGTTGCAACAGGGCTGTTAACTCCTGGCACATGGCGCCATTTCCGATGGCACGATACTTCGCTATCTGATACCGAAGCATCTCTACTGTCATTTGTTCTTTCATCATAATTCAGCCTTTTGTGTTCTCCACCCGTTGTGGGGAACGATTTATTCTTTACTCTTTTTACAAGGACAAAGATAATACCATTTCCGAGAAAAACATGTTGTACAACATAAAAAATATGTTGCTTTTTTATGTATTTTATATTTCACGCTCAATTAACCCTCGACCTATACAACTATTAACAAAATAAATTTCAATAGTTTATCCCCGAATCGGCAAAGATTTTATCAGCCCGCCATTTTTTTATACTTTTGTACTGACAGAAAAGCTGCCAACCAACCGAAAGGAGAAACCATGCCCGTAAAGATTCCCGCATCGCTGCCGGCTGTCGAGATACTCAAAGCCGAAAACATTTTCGTCATGGACGACCTGCGTGCCTCCACGCAGGACATTCGCCCGCTCAGGCTACTCATTCTCAACCTGATGCCGTTGAAGATCGTCACCGAGACCGACCTGCTGCGGCTCATCTCGAACACCCCGCTGCAAATCGAGCTCGACCTGATGAACGTCTCGGGCCACATCTCGCACAACACCCCCGTCGAGCATATCGACACCTTTTACAAGGATTTCAGCGAGATACGCACCCACAACTACGACGGCATGATCATCACCGGCGCACCGGTCGAACGGCTCGACTTCGAGAAGGTTGACTACTGGAACCAGCTGACCGAGATTTTCGACTGGGCCCGTACCCACGTCACCTCCACACTCTACATCTGCTGGGCGGCGCTGGCGGGGCTCTACCACTTCTACGGCATACCCAAGCATGCACTGCCCCACAAGCTGTTCGGCGTGTTCACCCACCACAAACACGACGAGAAGAATCCCATCTTCCGCGGCTTCGACGACCGCTTCGAGGTGCCTCACAGCCGCTACTCCGAGGTGCGCCGCAGCGACATCGAGCGGAACCCCGAGCTCACCATCCTCTCCGAGTCGGAAGAGGCGGGGGTCTACATGGTCATGGCACGCGGCGGTCGCGAGTTCTTCATCACGGGCCACTCCGAATACTCGGCCCTCACGCTCGACATCGAGTACCGGCGCGACCGGGCCAAGGGGCTCGACATCGCCCTGCCCCGCAACTACTACCCCGGCGACAACCCCGACAGCCCGCCCGTGGTCACCTGGCGGGGACACGCCAATCTGCTCTTTACCAACTGGCTCAACTACTTTGTATATCAACAAACTCCTTATAATCTGAACGATATTCGATGACAAACGCTCGCCGCATAGAACTGTTGGCTCCCGCCAAAAATGCAGAGATAGGGAAAGAGGCCATCCTCCACGGGGCCGATGCCGTCTACATAGGTGCACCCCGGTTCGGAGCCCGTGCCGCGGCCGGCAACAGCCTCGACGACCTGGCCGGGCTCGTCGACTTTGCCCACCGTTTCGATGCCCGCATCTACATCACTTTCAACACCTTGCTCTACGACCACGAACTGGCCGAGGCCGAACGGCTCATCCGCCAGCTCTACCACATCGGGGTCGATGCCCTCATCGTGCAGGACATGGGCATCACCCGGCTCGACATTCCGCCCATTGCCCTGCATGCCAGCACGCAGACCGACAACCGCACCCCCGAGAAGGTGCAGTTTCTCGAACGGTGCGGATTCTCGCAGGTGGTACTGGCCCGGGAGCTCTCGCTCGACGAGATACGAGCCATCAGCGCTACGGTGCAGGTTCCGCTCGAGGTATTTGTACACGGGGCCCTCTGTGTAAGTTACAGCGGGCAGTGCTACCTGAGCCAGGCCCTGTGCGGCCGCAGTGCCAATCGGGGCGAGTGTGCCCAGTATTGCCGGTTGCCCTACACGCTCGTCGACGGCCGCGGCCACATCGTAGCCCGCGACAAGCACCTGCTCTCGCTGCGCGACCTCAATCAGAGCGACCGCCTCGAAGAGTTGCTCGATGCCGGCGTCACCTCGCTCAAGATCGAGGGACGGCTCAAGGAGATGGCCTACGTGAAAAACTGCACCGCCTACTACCGGCAGACGCTCGACCGCATCTTCGAGCGGCGGCCCGAGTACCGCCGCTCCTCGACCGGCAGCTCGATTATCGACTTTACCCCCCGGCTCGAAAAGAGTTTCAACCGGGGCTTTACCCACTACTTTCTCGACGGACGCACCGCCGCCCCCATCGCCTCGCCCGACACCCCCAAGTCGCTGGGCGAACGTGTAGGCCAGGTAAAACAGACCGACCGCAACTCGTTTGTCGTGGCCGGGACCACCTCGTTGCACAACGGCGACGGGCTCTGCTTCGTCAACAGCCGGGGCGAGTTCGAAGGAGTACGGGTCAACCGGGCCGAAGGGAACCGCATCTACCCCGCCTCGCGCATCGACATCGCACCCCGCACGGTACTCTATCGCAACCTCGATTTCGAATTTGAGAAACAGCTTGCCCGCCCCACGGCCGACCGCCGCATCGGGGTAACCATGCGACTCTATACCGTGCCCGACGGTTTTGCCCTCACCCTCACCGACGAGAACGGACTCTCGGTGACCGTACGCGAAGAGGCGCAGCACCAACCGGCCCGCACCCCGCAGCAGGAGACGCAACAGAAACAACTGGGCAAACTGGGCACCTCCGTCTACACTGCCACACGCATCGACATCGCCCTCGACGAGAGCCTCTTCATCCCCGCCTCTACCCTGTCGAAACTGCGGCAACGGGGCGTCGAATGGCTCGACCGCGCCCGCCGCATCGCCTGCCGACCCGAACGCCGTCGGCCCGAGGAGCTCACGGCCCGATTCCCGCAAAACGCCATCAACTACCTGGGCAACGTGTCGAACCACCTGGCCGAGCAGTTCTACCGCGACCACGGCGTCACGAGCATAGCACCCGCTTTCGAGACGAAACCCGTCGAAGGGGTACCCCTCATGTTCACGCGCCACTGCATCCGCTACATGCTGGGATATTGCAGGAAGACTCCCGCCGGCAAGGAGTTGCCCGAACCGCTCACCCTGCTCTACAAGGGCGAACGACTGGCCCTGCACTTCGACTGCCAGGCGTGCCAGATGACCATACAGCGAGAGGCAAAATAGGTATTCGCCCCTGCTCGAACCCAGACAACCGCCTCATAATAAACCATATATAACACGGCAGCTTGTCTCATCCAGAGACAGGCCGTCGTGCTTTCCTCCTTTTTCAGATTTTTTACCACATGCCCACTTTCATCTTTAGCCCAGACTTAATATTATAAAAACACAATCTATCGGGATAAAGTCTTTTTTTATCAGCCAGAAATTCATATCTTTGTAAAAATCTTCTTACCACCATCAAGAACACACTTCTATGAAAAAACAGTTTTTGACTTTTTTGTCGTTGATTTTGGCATTTGCCGCATCGGCTCAAAACCTGCGCGAAACGGTGGCCATCGTACGCCCCAAACTCAGTGAAACCACACAAACCTTCCTGGCCGACTTCAGCAAATCGCTTCGCGGCGACGGGTTCCATGCGGCAGCCGACGTACTCCAGAACTACGGGAAGGGCTCGTTCGGTACCGGTTTTGCCTACCGCGACAAACACAACAACCGGTTGTACATCATCACTAACCGCCACGTGGTGGAACAGGCCGACCGGGTCGACATCGAGTTTTCACTGCCCGACAACAGCACCAAGCGATTCGACGCGTGCCCGGTAGTAGGCGTACACGACGACTTCGACCTGGCCTTTATCGCCCTACCCGAAGGAGCCAACGTGCCTGCCCTCGAGACTACCGACCAGAGCATAACCGACGGCACAACCGTATTCACGGCCGGCTTCCCGGCCTTGGAAGACCGCCCCTCGTGGCAGTTCGGACAAGGCATCGTGTCGAATGCCAATGCCCTCATCAAGTCGTTGACCAACAGCAAAGAGCTCCCCTTGATACAACACACGGCGCAGGTCGATGCCGGTAGCTCGGGCGGGCCACTGCTCATCCGTGACGAACAGGCTGCCACCGGTTACGCCGTGATTGGTATCAACACCTGGAAAGCCGCCGGCCGCGAAAACACCAACTTCGCCATACCGGCACGTGCCATCGACGACCTGCTGCAAAACTACCCGAGCAATACCCAGCTCCTGCTCACCCGCGACGAGGTTTCGAAACGGGCCACCGGGATGCTCCGGGCCGCCCAATCGTCCTACCAGGCCATGATGCCCTTCGTTTCGTATCAATATGTATCGAACATCTCGGCCGACACCTTCTACGACCTGGTCATCGCCGCCTCCGACGCCGCGACCGACGCCATGGAATCGTGCTTCGAGCAAGGGAGTCCGCTCGAAGGTATCCGCATCGGACTGGCCGACATCATCTGCCGCCAGTTCTCAGGCAAGAATTACACCTTCTCTACGGTAGCCGGCCTCGATACCCTCGCCCGGAAGGCCGAGGTGGTCTACACCGCAGGCAACAAAAGCATCTCTACCCAATGGATGATGGAGCAGGGGCGCTGGCGGCTGGTCGATGCCGAGAATGTGAAGGCCAGCAACATCGAGCCCAACGGCATCTCCAAGAGCTACGGCTTCGGTACGTCGGTCTATCTGGGCCTCATCTCCCCGCTTAACAACGCATTCGACCTGTCATACAGCCTGGCCTTCAAGCGTACCATACTCACCTTCGTAACCTACGAGATTACGGGGTCGCTCCTGAAAATCAACACCGAGAAGACGGAGTGGGAAGATTTGAACGAAGTGATCAAACCCGGTACCCAGAATGTATTCGACATCGATTTCAACCTGGGCGGACAACTGCCCGTCAAGTGCGGTCCCATCTACCTCGTACCCTACGCCAAGGTGCTGGGCGGTCTCTATCTCGGCTCCGACCTGACCGGCATCGACTACGGATTCGGCGCCGGTGTAGAGGTAGCCTACAAGTTCGGGTATCAAAACTACGTATTCATCAACCTGGGCTATCTGGGCAAGAAGATGAAACCGTTTGACGACCAGGAATACCGCATGAAGTCGAAGACTCTTTCGGGTCTGGCCTGCTCGATAGGTATCAGTTTTTAACGAATCACATACACCAAAATAGATAGAAACATGAAAAAGATTTTATGGCTATGTCCGCTGTTGCTGCTGATGCTGGCAGTAATCGGCTGCGACGACAAGAGTAAAGACGACGACAAGAATCTGGGTGGCCAACTATCCGAAACGACTTGGGAGTCGGAGGTGGCCAACTATCCGTTTCTGGCCAACTTCCCGGCTTACGAGGGTGAACTGGACAACCACCGGTACAGCGAGACGATGGGAATGTTGCAATACATCATCATGGACTATGAGTGCGAAGAGTCGGTTAAAACCAACTATTGCGCCAAACTGGAGGCTGCCGGATTCGTAGACGAAGGCGGATATGGCATCTATAAAAAGACAACTGCCGAGTATGACCTGACGGCGAGCATCTCGTATGTGGGATCCACACTGGCCTTGAGTCTCAGCGCCAACCCAATACAATAATATAAACCTCACCCCATAAGACAGCCCGGCAGACCATGTGTCCGTCGGGCTGTTTTTTTATCTCTGTCTCCCCCGCTTCGGGGTGAGAGTCCTGTTTTCTGTCTAATCGTGCTCTTGCTCCAGAAACTCCACCAACTGCCGGTATAGCGGATTGCGGGACAGCAACGCGCTGTTGCCCAACACGAAGAGTTGGCACCGGGCCCGGGTGAGGGCCACATTCAGCTTGCGGTCGATGAGCTGGCCCGCCTCCTCGGTGTAGCTGGGCAGCCACTCGAGCTGCCGCTCGTCGTTCACCGAAAACGAGTAGACGATGCAATCGCTCTGCGACCCCTGGAACCGCTCAACCGTATCGATGCGTATCGCGTCGAATGCCGCCACCTGCAACCGGTCGAGCTCCTGACGGATACGGGCTATCTGGTGCCGGTACGGGGTGATGATACCGACCGACTGGCGACCGAACTCGAGTCCGTTGCGGCCATATAGCCGATAGAGGGCATGCACGATTTGGGCCACCTTGCGGGCCTCCTCGTCGTTGTATTTCTTGCCGGCATACACCGTAGCGGTGGGCAGGAAAGCCAATCGCCGCGTGGCCACGAGCTGCTCCCACTCATCGTCGCCCCTGCGGGTAAACGGCAGCGGCGAGACCTGATGGTCGGCCGTACCGTTGTGCAGCAGGCCGTGATAGAAATAGCGGTTGGCAAAGGAGGCAATGTCGGGGTGCATGCGCCACTGGCAATCGAGCATGTCGGCAAAGGGCGACCCCTCGGGCAACGAGCGGTAGAGGCGTTCGAAGAGCGACACCCGGCAATCGGTGAAGCCGGCGGCCCGCAAACGGCTGTCGGTGACGGCCGACTCCTCGGGCGGCTCCACCACGATGGCGGGTAGCTGCTTGTGGTCGCCGATGAGAATAAACTTGCCTATGGCATCGCGCCCCGTAGGCGTAGCGGCCGAGAGCACCCCCACAAGCTGGGGCTCGAGTATCTGCGAAGCCTCGTCGACGATGGCCACATCGAACCGCTTGAGGCTGAAGAGTTCGGTCTTGCTCGAGAGCGACGACAGCGTGGCCACGAAGATGCGGCACTCACCGATGGTACGGCTCACCTCCTCGCGGTTCCGGCACAACTTCATACGCTCCGATAAGAGGTGCGACCGATAGGCCGCATCGCACGAGAGGGTTTGCCCCACCCGTATGTAGTCGTCCACCTCGGCAATCGAGTCGAGTTTGTCGCAAATCTCGTCGACCGCCCGGTTGGTATAGGCCATCAGCAATATCTGGCAGTCGGGTATGGCCATGAACTCCCGCACCATGTGGCGCAGGGCCATCGAGGTCTTGCCCGTGCCCGGCGGCCCCACCAGCAGAAAGTAGTCGTCGGCCTGCACCGCCCGGGTGAGGATGCGCGCCAGGTGCGGATTGTCGTAATCGTAGGTCAGCCGGCGCAACTCGTTGCGCTGCGGCTTTTCGTTGGCATCGCCCGTGAGCAGCCCGCGCCGGTGCGGCGAGGCCCCCAGCAGCGTATAGAGGCCCTTGTACTGGGTAGTAAACGAGGAGTCGACATAGTCGTGCTCGATGGCATAGAGCGACTCGGCCGGCAGGGCCCCGGCAAAGAGCTGACTGTCGCGCAGCCGCAGCACGATGCGTTCGGGCGAAAGCGTGGCCACGGTCGCCTTGAATATCTGGCAGGTCGACACCTGGTCGGCCTCACCATCACATCGGTAGAAGAGCACAATATCGCCCTCCCTGAAATCGGGTAGCAACCGCTCGCCCGAGAGGGCAAACTCCACCTCGGGAGTCTCGGCCGCCGCATCGTTGCGCACCAGCCTCAACCCGGTGAACATATACCCCTCCTGCTCCTTCTCGCTGCGCGACATGCGCCACAGCGAAGCAGCCCCCGAGATGCCCGAACCCGAGGCATACCCCACCTTCGACAGGTAGTGCTCGCGCGCCACAAAGGCATAGAACCGGTAGAAATAACTCAGGGCCAGCAGATTGTCGGGACGGCGCTCGAGGCGGGCACGTCCCTGCTGAATCTCGGGGCGGATGTAGCGGTCGGTAAACCGGCTGGGAAAGGGAATCAGATTCTCCACACTCAACTGGCTGGTGAGCCACTCGGCCTGCGAGGCCCCGTAACGGGCCACATCGCGCTCGGCCGCCACAATCTTGTTACGCAGATTGACGAGGGCGCGCAGTTCGTCGGGCGTAGCCACCACCGGCCGCAACAACCCGTCGGGGTAACGGCTGCGGGCATAGAGCAGGTAGAACCGCTGCTCGTCGAGGCGCACCCCCAGCACACTCTGCATCATCAACTGGTAGAGCACCGACTGGGCCCGGTGCGGCGGGGCTATCTTCGTACAGTTCTCCTCGGGGAAGGGCGGACGCCCCGCCTTCAACTCGATGCCGCACAGCCCGCCCTCGCGCTGCAGAAAGTCGAGACGCCCCTGCAACCCCAGCGCCTCGCACACAAATGCAGGCTCGACCATGGCCCGCCGGCGGTCTATCGACTGGGCCGGCAACACATGCTCCATGAGTAGCTGCAACGTGTCGAACTGCTGGCGAAGGGTCTGGAAAAACGAGCGGTCTATCGACTGGGTAGCGGCAAATTCGGTAGGATAGCGGGCGAACAACTTGGGCATCAGCAACTCGAAGGTAACCGCCCGGCAATCGTCGGCCGTCACCAGCTCGTCGAACATCAGGTTCACCGAGTTACCCAGCAGTATCGAGTCGGTCACCGCCTTGGGCCGGATACGGTTCCAGAAGTAGCGTTGCCACCCCGCCCCATACTCCTGCACACACTCGGCCAGAGCACTCACATCGACCAGGTAGTCGGGCTCCAAAACCAGATAGTGCGGCAGCAGCGCATCGTCGACCACCGCCACATCGACCAGATTCAACCGCGAGCCCGGCTCGACCAGACGCAACGTCTCGTCAAACTCGCCGTTCACCCCGGCCCGGTGCACAAGCACCCGCATCTCGGCCGGCAGGTCCGGCTCGTCGAGGCGCACCCGCAACCCCTCCTCGCCTACCGCTATCACTTCGGCCCCGATGCGGCGCAACGGGTCAAATTCATACGCTTCTCTCTCGGGGTGATTCATCGCTATTCCTCGCTTTTCTCCCTACAAAAATACCCAATCGCCGCCAGCAGCCCAAATAAACGGGAAGGGATTTGTACAGAAAATTTCGAACGACAGCTTCACCAGAGAGTCCAAGCAGCTACAACGTCACGACTCAATACAATGGCTCAACCGGGGCATTGTATTTTTTCATCTTCCGAACCCTATTTTAATGCCATTTTATTATCTTTGAGATTATTCATTTTAACAGAAATAGCCATGAAAACATTATCTGATTTTACAAATTTATTCCCTCTCTCAAAAACGCTACGGTTCAAACTGATACCCATAGGTAACACCTTGAAGAACATCGAAGCCAGCGGGATACTCGACGAAGACCGGCACCGGGCCGAAAGCTACGTAAAAGTAAAAGCCATCATCGACGAATACCACAAAGCATTTATCGACCGCGTTCTCTCCGACACCTGCTTGCAAACCGAAAGCATAGGGAAACACAACTCGCTCGAAGAGTTTTTTTTCTACTATCAAATCGGGGCAAAAAGCGAGCAACAGAAGAAAACTTTCAAAAAAATACAGGACGCTCTGCGCAAACAGATTGCCGACAGTCTCACCAAAGACAAACATTTTTCCCGCATCGATAAAAAAGAGTTGATACAGGAAGACCTTATCCAATTCGTCCGGGACGGGGAAGACGCTGCCGAGAAAACGAGTCTGATTTCTGAATTTCAAAACTTTACCGTCTACTTTACCGGGTTCCACGAGAACCGCCAAAACATGTATTCGCCGGACGAGAAATCTACGGCTATCGCCTATCGGTTAATCAACGAGAACCTTCCCAAATTCGTCGACAACATGAAAGTGTTCGACCGGATTGCAGCCAGCGAATTGGCCTCTTGTTTCGACGAACTGTACCACAATTTCGAAGAATACCTGCAAGTAGAGCGGCTCCACGATATCTTCTCCCTCGACTATTTCAATCTGTTACTCACCCAAAAACATATCGACGTATATAACGCTTTAATCGGAGGAAAAGCCACCGAAACCGGCGAAAAAATCAAAGGCCTCAACGAGTATATCAACCTGTACAATCAGCGACACAAACAAGAAAAGCTGCCCAAATTCAAGATGCTTTTCAAGCAGATATTGACCGATCGTGAGGCCATATCGTGGCTCCCCCGGCAATTCGACGACAACAGCCAACTGCTCTCGGCTATCGAGCAATGCTACAATCACCTCTCGACCTATACCCTGAAAGATGGGTCTCTGAAATATCTGCTCGAAAACCTGCATACCTACGACACCGAAAAAATCTTTATTCGCAACGACTCGCTTCTGACCGAAATATCGCAACGGCACTATGGCAGCTGGAGCATACTGCCCGAAGCCATCAAGCGCCACCTCGAAAGAGCCAATCCTCAAAAGCGGCGCGAAACATACGAAGCATACCAAAGCCGCATCGAAAAAGCCTTCAAAGCTTATCCCGGCTTCTCGATTGCCTTTCTGAACGGTTGTCTGACCGAAACCGGCAAAGAATCGCCCTCGATCGAAAGTTATTTCGAGAGCCTGGGGGCTGTCGAGACCGAAACCTCGCAGCAAGAAAACTGGTTTGCCCGCATAGCCAATGCCTATACCGATTTCCGGGAGATGCAGAATCGCCTCCATGCAACAGATGTCCCCCTGGCCCAAGATGCCGAAGCCGTGGCACGCATCAAGAAACTACTCGATGCGCTCAAAGGGCTGCAACTGTTTATCAAACCTCTGCTCGACACGGGCGAAGAGGCCGAAAAAGACGAACGCTTCTATGGCGATTTCACCGAATTTTGGAACGAACTCGACACCATTACTCCCTTGTACAACATGGTGCGTAACTACCTTACCCGCAAACCCTACTCCGAAGAAAAAATCAAACTCAACTTTCAAAATCCCACACTGCTCAACGGCTGGGATCTGAACAAGGAGGTCGACAACACCTCGGTTATCCTGCGGCGTAACGGCCGGTACTACCTGGCCATCATGCACCGGAATCACCGTCGGGTCTTCTCCCAATACCCGGGGACAGAACGAGGCGACTGCTATGAAAAGATGGAGTATAAACTACTGCCCGGAGCCAACAAAATGCTGCCCAAAGTTTTCTTCTCCAAATCGCGAATCGACGAATTCAATCCCAGCGAAGAACTATTGGCCCGTTACCAACAAGGCACTCACAAGAAAGGCGAGAATTTCAACCTGCACGACTGCCATGCCCTCATCGATTTCTTCAAAGACTCGATCGAGAAGCACGAGGAGTGGCGCAATTTCCATTTCAAATTCTCCGACACCTCCTCTTATACCGACATGAGCGGCTTCTACCGCGAAATCGAAACACAAGGTTACAAACTCTCATTCGTACCCGTAGCGTGCGAATACATCGACGAACTGGTGCGCGACGGTAAAATATTTCTGTTCCAGATATACAACAAAGATTTCTCGACATACAGCAAAGGGAAGCCCAACATGCACACGTTGTACTGGGAAATGCTCTTCGACGAACGTAACCTGATGAATGTTGTCTACAAACTCAACGGGCAAGCCGAAATATTCTTCCGCAAAGCCAGCCTCTCGGCCCGGCATCCCGAGCACCCGGCCGGATTACCCATCAAGAAAAAACAAGCCCCCACAGAAGAGAGTTGTTTCCCCTACGACCTAATCAAAAACAAACGGTATACGGTCGACCAATTTCAGTTTCATGTTCCCATCACAATCAATTTCAAAGCAACCGGCACCTCCAACATCAACCCCTCGGTAACCGACTATATACGCACAGCCGACGACCTGCACATCATCGGGATAGACCGCGGGGAACGGCATCTGCTCTACCTCGTGGTAATCGACAGCCAAGGGCGCATTTGCGAACAATTCTCCCTGAACGAGATTGTCACTCAATATCAGGGACATCAATATAGAACCGACTATCATGCCCTGCTGCAAAAGAAAGAAGATGAACGACAAAAGGCCCGACAAAGCTGGCAAAGCATCGAAAACATCAAGGAGCTCAAAGAAGGGTATTTGAGCCAGGTCGTTCACAAGGTCTCGGAACTGATGATAAAATACAAGGCCATCGTGGTTCTCGAAGACTTGAATGCCGGCTTCAAACGCAGCCGACAGAAGGTAGAAAAACAAGTCTACCAAAAATTTGAAAAGATGTTGATTGACAAGCTCAACTATCTGGTATTCAAAACAGCCGAAGCCGACCAACCGGGCGGACTGCTTCATGCCTACCAACTGACCAACAAATTCGAAAGTTTCAAAAAAATGGGAAAACAAAGCGGCTTCCTCTTCTATATCCCGGCCTGGAACACCAGCAAGATAGACCCGACAACCGGTTTTGTCAATCTGTTTGATACCCGCTATGAAAACGTAGACAAGAGCCGGGCCTTCTTCGGCAAATTCGACTCGATTCGTTACCGCGCCGACAAAGGGACTTTTGAGTGGACATTCGACTACAACAATTTCCATAAAAAGGCCGAGGAAACTCGCTCATCGTGGTGCCTGAGCTCTCACGGGAACCGTGTGCGAACATTCCGGAACCCCGCCAAAAACAACCAATGGGACAACGAAGAGATTGACCTCACCCAAGCTTTCCGAGACCTTTTCGAAGCGTGGGGCATCGAGATAACCTCCAACTTGAAAGAAGCTATCTGCAACCAGTCGGAGAAAAAGTTCTTCTCCGAACTGTTCGAACTCTTCAAGCTGATGATTCAGTTGCGAAATAGCGTGACAGGCACCAACATCGACTACATGGTGTCGCCCGTAGAAAACCATTACGGGACATTTTTCGACAGCCGCACCTGCGACAGCTCCCTGCCGGCCAATGCCGATGCCAACGGGGCATACAACATCGCCCGCAAAGGGCTCATGCTTGCCCGACGCATACAAGCGACTCCCGAAAACGACCCCATATCCCTAACCCTCTCCAACAAAGAATGGCTGCGGTTTGCACAAGGCTTGGACGAAACGACGACCTATGAATGAGCCTATTGCCATCTCGCAGTTGAATGACTTTATTTTCTGTCCGTACTCCATATATCTACACAATGTATATATGGAGTCGGACGAAAGTCTGTATCATGCCTCCCCACAAGTAAAAGGGAAAATTGCTCACGAAACCATAGACGCCCCAAAAGCCTCGGCACAAAACCGCGACATGGTAGCAATAACCGTATGGAGTGAGACTCTGCAAATCTATGGAAAGATAGATATTTACAGAGCCTCGACCCAAACCTTAATCGAGCGGAAATACATTCTGAAACAGATATTTCGAGGACAATTATATCAATTATGGGCGCAGTATTTCTGTATGAAAGAGATGGGCTATGATGTGAAAAGACTGGCTTTTTACGAAAGCTCTACTCACAAAACCTACCCTATAAGCCTTCCCAATAAACAAGAACGAAAAGAATTGGAATATTTTATAGCCTCATTTCGAAGGTTCAATCCCTCACAACCGATTACCGTAAATCCCAACAAATGCCGACATTGCATCTATTGCAGTCTCTGCGACAAAACCAACTTAGGCCATGTATACGAGTAAAGACATAGAAACCCGTACCATCTTTGTAATAAATTGTATCGAACACAATCGCAATATGCGTGTATCCAATGGCGAGCTTTTATTGGAAGAGAAACAAGATGACGTATACCGCACACTCACCAAAATTCCATTCCAAAAACTGTTAGCCTTGTTCATAATAGGTCATATCACAATAACCACCCCCCTGATAGAGAAATGTAAAAAATTCAATGTCGCATTGGTGGTACTCAAACCCAATTTGAGACCGGTTTTTTACTGGGCCAATTCGGCCGAAGCAAACTATCTTTTACGTCAAAAGCAATATGAATACGCCAACAACGATTTATCGATAGCCAAAACCATCATAAAAAACAAAATCCACAACCAACAAATCGCCTTAAAAAAGACCCGAAAAAAAGATACATCGACCACCTCGGCAATAGACTCGTGCCGATTGGCATTAAACACCATCGACGACATTACCGAATACAACCAACTATTGGGCCTTGAAGGTTTTATTTCCAAAAACTATTTCAGCGCATACTATCAAGACCTCGGCTGGAAAAGCCGTATGCCGCGAACCAAACAAGACATCATCAATGTAACACTGGACATCGGCTATACCATTTTATTCAATTACATGGAGTGTTTTGTGCGAATGTTTGGATTCGATTTATACATAGGCGTATACCATAGGGCTTGGTTTAAACGAAAATCACTTATATGCGACTTAATAGAGCCATTCCGATGTATCATCGACCACGCTGTCCTATTAGCGTTTAATCACAAACAATTTGTAAAATCCGATTTTATTTATCGAAAATCGGAGTACCATCTAAAATTGGACTGCTGCGCAAAATACTATAATGTTTTTTATAAAGCGCTTATAGGATACAAAAAAGAGATTTTCTCTTATATACAGGCCTATTACCACTGCTTTATGCAAAAAAAATCTCAAAAAGAATATCCAATATTTGATTTTGAAAAATGATAATAATAAGTTACGATTTGGCCGACGATTTACTCCGAAGCCGATTTCAAAGAATGCTAACCAAAAACGGTGCCATACGTTTACAGTATTCTGTATACGAGGTTGTTAACACCCGACGAGTTCTCGACAACATAAAAATAAAAATAAATGCCTATGCCAAACATTTCTCTCCGGCAGACAGTGTAATCCTTTTCGAAGTCGACAATAAAAACCTGATAAAATATGGACACGCCATTCACCGCGATACCGATATCGTCTTTTTTTAATCGCTTTATGACGCCATTGACAAGTGTTCGTTTCACCATTTTCGCTATCGAACCCCATAAACGCCTGTTTATCTGCATTATAAGCCCCTAAAAACAAACACATAGAGAAAGAGGGGGGATAAAATAACCCCAAAAAATTTTATGATAATACTTTGATTATTAAAAAATAAACCCGATATTTGTATGGAATAGAGTCTATACAGACACTTTAATTTCTACTATTGTAGATGTAACCGGCAACGGATCAGGAAGCTATACTGTCTATACAGACACTTTAATTTCTACTATTGTAGATGTTGTTATCACTCGTTTTAGGTATTTGAGTCTATACAGACACTTTAATTTCTACTATTGTAGATGAAAGTCCTTAATGCCAAATACTACGGGTCTATACAGACACTTTAATTTCTACTATTGTAGATTAACCGGTAATGCCGTTTTCTTCTATTTGTCTATACAGACACTTTAATTTCTACTATTGTAGATATTACCTCGATGGTTACGTTGTTGTCACTGTCTATACAGACACTTTAATTTCTACTATTGTAGATACGGAACTAGGGTGACACAAAAAGAAACGGGGTCTATACAGACACTTTAATTTCTACTATTGTAGATATTGTGTTGTTCCCACATTTCGGCGCGGTCTATACAGACACTTTAATTTCTACTATTGTAGATTTAGAAATCGAGGGAAGACTCAAAGAATGTCTATACAGACACTTTAATTTCTACTATTGTAGATTCTGCCTCCTTGATGGAGCAAAGACTTTGTCTATACAGACACTTTAATTTCTACTATTGTAGATTTTCAAAAATTCCAGAGGATGACGACACGTCTATACAGACACTTTAATTTCTACTATTGTAGATAGCCACGACCTTAGTGCACTTGTCGGTCGTCTATACAGACACTTTAATTTCTACTATTGTAGATTTTTGCACTCATGACTCTGCGCGGTTTTGGTCTATACAGACACTTTAATTTCTACTATTGTAGATATTAGCAACAACCAAACCCGGTTATAAAAGTCTATACAGACACTTTAATTTCTACTATTGTAGATTGGGAATTGAAGCGAATCCACGTTAAAAGGTCTATACAGACACTTTAATTTCTACTATTGTAGATTTGTTCTAATGTTTGAACTTGCAATCCCGTCTATACAGACACTTTAATTTCTACTATTGTAGATTTGTCAATTCCTGCGTTATATAAACCCTCGTCTATACAGACACTTTAATTTCTACTATTGTAGATTGGGCTTCGCTAGCTGGAACGCGCCAGCTGTCTATACAGACACTTTAATTTCTACTATTGTAGATAGCTCATGTACAAAGGTCTCATCGAATTGTCTATACAGACACTTTAATTTTTGCTGTTGTACTTACGGGAGGGCAGGCGATTTATACGGCACAACCGTTTGCAGCATTCTACACGTAATGCAAGGTTTTTAACGGGCCAAAGAATCTGACCTTGCATTTCTTTTTTACCCCGCATCTGGGGGCTTATGGCTTAACGACAATATTGCCCGATTTTCTCCGGGGAAGAATCTCCCGACAGGGGCATACAGACATAGGGTCAAATAGCGGTATGGCCCCGATATACCGCACCTTCTCCCTTTTATTTCACGGGTACCGTTCTTTGAGGTTTTAAGGAATGTAGTGCAGGCTTTGCAGCACGGCGCGTATCTTCTCGTAGGTGGTGATGCGCGTAGGCACGAGGGGCAGACGCAGTTTGTTCTCGATGTAGCCCATGGCGTTGAGCAGACACTTCACACCGGCGGGGTTGCCGTCGACGAAGAGCAGGCTGAAGAGCTCGGTGAAGCGGTGGTGTATGGGCAGGGCGTTCTTGAAATCGCCGTTGAGTGCCAGACGCACCATCTTGCTGAACTCCTTGGGAAAGGCGTTGCCGATAACCGAGATGACCCCGACAGCCCCCAGCGTGAGCAGCGGGAAGGTGATGCCGTCGTCGCCCGAGATAACCATGAAGTCGGCGGGCTTGTTCTTGATGATGTCGTCCATCTGGGTGATGTTGCCCGACGCCTCCTTGATGGCCACGATGTTGGGATACTCCTTGGCCAGCCTCAGCGTGGTCTCGGCACTCATGTTCACACCCGTACGACCCGGCACGTTGTACAGGATGACCGGCAGCCGCGAGGCTTGCGCGATAGCGCTGTAATGTTGATAGATGCCCTCTTGCGAAGGTTTGTTATAGTAAGGTACAACCGACAGGATGGCGTCGTAGCCCGTGAAGTCGTCGTGCTTCAAATGCTCCACAATGCCGCGCGTGTTGTTGCCGCCCAACCCCAGAACCAGGGGGATGCGGCCCTTTACCCGCTCTACGACAAAACTCTTGATGGCTGCCTTCTCCTCCTCGGTGAGTGTGGGAGTCTCGGCAGTAGTTCCTAAAACAACCAGATAGTCGGTGCCGTTTTGTATCAGATGTTCAATCAGTCGGGAAAGGGCCTCGAAGTCGATACTCTCGTCTTCTTTGAACGGCGTGATAAGTGCCACACCCATTCCGCTTAAATTGATTCTTGCCATATTTCTACCCTCTATTTATTTTCGCTTCCAAAATTACAGATTATTCTCTTTTACGCCAATTTTCTTCCAATAAAAAAGCGCATTCTTCAACAATTCGCCTGCATCGAGACCTCTTTTCCCCGAAGCCGGAGCATCGCCATCGGCCTCTTTCCCAGGGTGATGAGCGGGTACCAGTATCTGCAGGTGGAAGGGGTTGGCCTCCTCCTTGGGCACCCCTATCTTGAAGGTCGCCCGCGAGTGCACGGCCAGGCAAAGCAGCGGCAGCGACCGGGCGGTAGACACGTCGATGAGCACCTCGCCGTCGTGCCGGTCGAAGTTCTCGAGGAACTGCCGGGTGGGCCTACGCCACAACCACGAACTGCGCAGGGACAACACGGGGTCGCACCCCGGTATGGAGGCGGGAAGCTCGCTTTTGCTGCGCGCCTCGACCACCAATGTTATCTTTTTGCCGGCGGCCGCCAGTTCGGCCAGCACGGGCCGTAGCGACGGTATATCGCGCCCCAGTGCCAACATGACCAGCCTATCGGCCTCGTCGAAGGCCCGAAACCTCTCGGGCGCAGGTTGCTGCAACCTGCGCCTCACTCGCCATCCAGTAATCCACGAAAGACACATATCACACGCTGTTTATCGAATCATCTCCAAAAATTCATCTTCCGACAAGATGCGCACCCCCAGCTTGCGGGCCTTCTCGAGCTTGGCCGGACCCATGTTCGCACCGGCCAGCAGATAGGTGGTCTTGCCCGATACCGAGCCGGTATTCACCCCGCCGTGCTGCTCGATCATCGCCTTGTACTCGTCGCGCGAGTGGTGGGCAAAGGTACCGCTGATGACAATCGTGGCACCGGCCAGCTTGTCGGTCCGCTCCGAGAGCCGCTCCTCGGTAATCTGCATCTGCACGCCATAGCCGCGCAACCGCTCGATGAGCCGCAGGTTGTCGGCATCGGCAAAGTAGGCCACCACGCTTTGGGCGATACGCTCGCCGATGTCGCCTATCTGGGTGAGCTCCTCGACCGTGGCCTCGCGCAGCCGGTCAATCGAGTGCAGGGCCAGGGCCAGCTTCTTGGCTACGGTCTCGCCCACATAGCGTATGCCCAGGGCAAAGAGCACCCGCTCGAAGGGCACCTCGCACGACTGTCGCACGGCATCGACGATGTTCTGGGCCGAGCGTTCGCCCATACGTTCGAGCTCGGCTATCGCCGGGGCTTGCAGGGTATAGAGGTCGGCCACATCTTTCACCAGCCCGGCGTTGTAGAACTGGTTCACCGTCTCGCTGCCGATGCCGTCGATATTCATTGCCCGGCGGCTGATGTAGTGCTCGATACGTCCCTTGATTTGCGGCGGGCACCCCTTCTCGTTGGGGCAGACCCAGGCGGCCTCGCCCTCGATGCGTTTCAGCGGCGTGCCGCACTCGGGGCAGTTGCGTATGAAGCGCACCTTCTCGCCCACCAGCACGCGGGCCGAGGTATCGACGGCCGTAATCTTGGGTATGATTTCACCTCCCTTCTCGACATAGACCATATCGCCTATGTGCAGGTCGAGGGCGTTGATTATATCTTCGTTGTGCAGCGTGGCCCGCTTGACAATGGTACCCGAAAGCAACACCGGGTCAAGATTGGCCACCGGGGTAACCGTGCCCGTGCGCCCCACCTGGAACGACACCGAGTTGAGCCGCGTGAGCGCCTGCTCGGCCTGGAACTTGTAGGCAATGGCCCACCGGGGCGACTTGGCCGTGTAGCCCAGGTTCTTCTGCTGGCGCAACGAGTTGACCTTGAACACCATGCCGTCGGTAGCCACCGGCAGATGCTTGCGCTCAGTGTCCCAATAGTTGATATACTCCTTCATCTCGTCGACCGAATGGAGAATGCGCATGGCGTCAGAGACCTTGAAGCCCCACGCGCGGGCCCGCTGCAGATTTTCGTAGTGGGTATCGGCCGGCAGATTGTCGCCCAGCAGATAGTAGAGGTAGGCATCGAGCCCCCGGGCGGCCACCACAGCCGAATTTTGCGACTTGAGGGTACCGGCCGCCGCGTTGCGGGGGTTGGCAAAGAGGGGCTCTTCCTGCTCCTCACGCTCCTTGTTCAGGGCCTCGAACACGGCCCAGGGCATGAGTATCTCGCCCCTGATTTCGAACGAGTCGGGATAGTCGTTGCCCCGCAGTTGCAGGGGGATGCTTCGTATGGTCTTCACATTCTCGGTCACATCGTCGCCCCGCGTGCCGTCGCCCCGCGTCACCGCCTGTACCAGCCGGCCGTGCTCGTAGATGAGCGAGATGGAGGTACCGTCGAACTTCAGTTCGCCCACCAGTTCGAACTCCTCGCCCATCAGCCCCGTGCGCACCCGGTCGTAGAAGGCGGACACCTCTTCGATCGAATAGGTGTTGCCCAACGACAGCATGGGGTAGCGGTGCTCGACCTGCGTAAAGGCCCGGTTGATGTCGTTGCCCACCCGCTGCGTGGGCGAGTTGGGGTCGAAATACTGGGGGTAGGCCTCCTCGAGCTGCTGCAACTCGTGCATCATCTCGTCGAAGGTGCGGTCGTCGATGGTCGGGGCATTCAACACATAGTAGTTATAGTTGTGCTCGTCGAGCTCCTTGCGCAGGCGAGCTATCTTTTCCTGGGGAGATTCCATGTAACAGTGAGGTTTTTAATTCTACACAAATGTAAGATTTTTACCCAGAAAATCGGGTATAATTTGCCAAGAATGTTATACGCCGATAGCCATAAATAACTTATCTTTGCGGGTAAAATCATCAAGCGCAAAAAAATGCTGCAAACAAAAAATTTGTGTGGAGTGACGCTGCAATACAACGTCGAAGGCGAAGGCCTGCCCGTGATACTGATGCACGGCTGGGGGTGCAACCACACCACCGTGGCCTCGATCGAACGGCTGTTGACGCCTCACTTCAAGGTCTATAACCTCGACTTCCCGGGATTCGGCGGCAGCAGCACGCCGCCGGCCGTGTGGGGCGTAGAGGAGTATACTTGCCTGGTCGAGGCTTTTGCCCGGGCCGAAGGCATCGAGCGTCCCATCCTCATCGGCCACTCGTTCGGCGGCCGGGTGTCGATACTCTTTGCCTCGCGCAACGCCACCCGCAAGGTGATTCTGGTCGATGCCGCCGGCGTGAAACCCCGCCGACCGCTCAAATACTATGTGAAGGTCTATTCGTTCAAATTGTGGAAACGGCTGCTCCCCCTCGCCGTGGGCCGCAAACGGGCCGACGAAACCATCGAGGCCTATCGCCGCAAATCGGGGTCGGCCGACTACAACGCCCTCACCGGCACCATGCGCAACATTCTGGTCAAGGTGGTGAACGAAGACCTCAAGGCGGTGATGCCCCGCATCCAGTGCCCCGTGCTCCTCATCTGGGGCAAGAACGATACCGCCACCCCCCTGCGCGACGCCCGCACCATGGAGCGCCTCATCCCCGATGCCGGGCTCGTGGCCTTCGACGATGCCGGACATTACAGCTTCCTCGACAAGCCCTACGAGTTTAATGCCGTGGTACAAAACTTTTTACAGCCCGATATAAAACAAGAATCATGACTCAGATACTCTCCATCATCACCTTCCTGGCCCTGCTCTTCTACACCGCAACCGAAGTGAAATTCCAGTTGCAGATGATGCAGCAGAACACCTACCGCAACGACCGCTACAACCGTTGGCTCAAAGGCGAATCGTTCGCCTCGGTATCGCGGCTCGTCGACCTGTTTCTGCTCCTGCTGCTCTCGACCAACTTTCTGCCGCTCTTCGTGCAGATTGTCGCCATCACGGTAGCCCTCTACAAGAGCGTGAACCACCTGAAGGCCAAGTACAAGAAACCGCTGGTATTTACCCGCCGGGCCACCCGCCTCTATGTGGCCGCCCTGCTGCTGACCCTCGTCATTGCCGGCCTTGCTGCCGCCACGACCACGCTCGACAACGGCAGCCGCGCCCTGCTGGCTCTGGCCATCCTGGCCCCCTACCTGATGATGATTGCCAACTGGCTGATGCAACCCGTCGAGAAACAGATCAACCGCAAATATTACAACGAGGCCAAGCAAATACTGGCCCAAATGCCCGGCCTCACCATCATCGGCATTACCGGTAGCTACGGCAAGACCAGCACCAAGCACTACCTCTACCGCATCTTGTGCGAGCGGTACAACGTGCTGATGACCCCCGGCAGCTTCAACACCCCCATGGGCGTGATACGTACCGTGCGCGAGCAGATGAAGCCCTACCACAACGTATTCATCTGCGAGATGGGTGCCAAGCAGATAGGCGACATCAAGGAGATTTGCGACCTGGTGAACCCGCAGATAGGCATCATCACCGCCGTGGGCGAGCAGCACCTCGAGTCGTTCAAGAGCATCGAGAATGTGCAGCGCACCAAGTTCGAGCTGGTCAACGCCCTGCCCGCCTCGGGCTTTGCCGTGGTCAACAACGACTTCCCCTACATCGCCAACCGCCCCGTCGACAACGTGCCGGTGAAACGCTACACCATCGCCGACACCGGAGCCGACTACCACATCGAGAACATCCGCTACGACAGCGACGCCACCCGATTCACCGTGGTGGGCGGCGGCGAGCGCATCGAACTGAGCACGAAACTCATCGGCGAGTGCAACCTGTCGAACCTCATGGCCGCCGTCATCGTGGCCCGGCACCTGCAAGTGCCCGTGCAGTCGATACAATACGGCGTGAGCCGCATCGAGCAGGTGGAACACCGCCTGAACATGAAACGGACTCCCGGCGGCATCTCGATTATCGACGACGCCTTCAACTCCAACCCCGACGGCGCCCGCATGGCACTCGACGTGCTGCGCCGCATGACCCAGGGCAAGCGCATCGCCATCACCCCGGGCATGATCGAGCTGGGCGACAAACAGGTCGAATACAACCGCACGCTGGGCCGCCAGCTCGCCACCGCCTGCGACTACGTGATGGTGGTGGGCCGCTACAACCGCGACGCCATTCTGGCCGGATTACAGGCCGAGAACTTCCCCGAAGAGAAGCTCTTCGTGGCCGACTCCTTTGCCGAAGCACAGGCCCGCCTCGCCCAGGTAGCCGAAGCCGGCGACACCGTCCTCTACGAGAACGACCTGCCCGACACCTTCAAGTAAACCCGATTATTCACAACACAACAAAACATATCGTTAGCACAGAAAGATTATGAAAACTACCGTTGGTGTTTTTTTCGGAGGCCGCTCGACCGAGCACGAAATCTCCGTCATCTCGGCCCTGCAGGCCATCAATGCCTTTAACAAGGAGAAGTACGAAATCGTCCCCATATACATAACCAAACAGGGCCGCTGGTTCAGCGGCGACGCCCTGCTCACGGTGAAGAACTACCGCGACATGGCCGCCCTGCAAAAGATGTGTACCGAGGTATACATGATTCCCGAATACGGCGACTACAACGTCTACCGCAAGAAGAAACCCCTCTTCGGGAGCGACATCTGGGCCAAACTCGACGTCGTGGTGCCCGTGCTGCACGGCAGCAACGGCGAGGACGGCATCTTCGAGGGAGTGCTCGAGTCGATAGGCATCCCCTATGCCGGTTGCAACACGCTGGCCTCGGCCAACGGCATGGACAAAATCACCATGAAGATGATTATGGAGAAATGCGGAATCCCCATCGTCGACTACGTGTGGTTCACCGACAAGCAGTGGTTTGCCCAGCGCGACCAACTCATCGCAGAGATTGAATCGAAACTCGGCTACCCCGTCATCGTGAAACCGGCCAACCTGGGCTCGAGCGTGGGTATCTCGCATGCCGACAACCGCGAGGAGCTCATCGCCAAAATCGACGTGGCCGAGAAATACTCGACCCGCATCGTCATCGAAGATATGGTCGAAGAGCTGAAAGAGATCAACTGCTCGGTACTGGGCGACTGCGACGACTACCGCACCTCGGTGTGCGAAGAGCCCATCAAGAGCGGAGACATCCTCACCTATGAAGACAAGTACATGGGCGGCGGCAAGTCGAACAAAGGCATGCAGGCCACCCAGAAACGCATCCCGGCCGACCTCACCCCCGAGGAGACCGCCCGCGTGCAGTTCCTGGCCGGCGAAACCTTCCGAGTGCTCTCGTGCCACGGCGTGGCCCGCGTCGACTTTATGATCGACGGCAAGAGCGGCAACATCTACGTGAACGAAATCAACACCATCCCCGGCTCCCTCTCGTTCTACCTGTGGGAGGCATCGGGCATCCCCTTCGACCAACTCATGGACCGTCTGGTCGATCTCGCCCTCAAACGCAAGCGCGAGTCGGCTATGAAGACCGTCAGCTACGACCAAAATATCTTCAATCTGGGCAAAGGCCTCAAAGGCGGCAAGATGGGAGCGAAATAAGAAACAATCACTATCCTTGTTAAAAAAAAGAGGTCATGGGGATAACAAACGCCCCACGACCTCTTTTTGATTGAAATCCCTATTCAAGCACGTTACTCTCCCGGCGATTCTATCCAGTATTCACGCAACAAGGCCTCGAATTTTATCTTTCCGCAACAAGCCGATTTTTCGGCATTATGAAAACGCCACGAAGCCGGGTGATTTACCAGCTCAATAGCAATTCCCTCCCACACAATCGCTTTTTCTTTACAGTAATTCAAAAAAGAATTGTAGGCCAACTTGCTGAGAAACACAATCAACTCGGGCTCCAAAACCCGGATAATCCCCGTCAGCGCTTCCCCCGCCACATCGAGGTCGACAGGTTGGGGTACAAACTGTTTGCGACGGCCGATATCGTGCGCCGGACGCAAAAAGTAATTGTAAAAGGCCGATTCGCCAAGGGCATATTTATCGTGCGCGATGTGCTGCTCGTCGAGAACCCTGTTCATACAATCATATACCCGGGTGAAAGTCCTGTACCCTTTCCAGTTACTCACATCGGACTTTCGATATTCGGGAATCAACTTTGCATCAGGATTGCAATACCACTCTTGTGGCTTCAAAAAATCGCTATACGGGATATCCGAATCATTGAAATAATTGCTTTCCCCAACCAACAGCATCTTCCTGTGTGCATTATCTTCCCGCCAAAAGCAATCACCTACGGCTGGGACCAACTCGGGGAAACGAACAAAGACACCCTCTTCTACGATTCCGCCTTTCCCTATTTTCTTCAAGTCATCATTCATCATAGTTTATTTATAATTAAATAATTATCTTATAAAAATCACAATTCAATAACTCTTTTCAGGTTCTAAAATTTCACAACAGCAGGTGGGCATTTTTGTGCCCACCTGCTGTTCTCTTACTTTTTAGGGACAAAGACAAATGTTTTACCACTAATACATTTTGCCTCTCCTCCCATCAGACGTGCAGCTGCTAACATATCATTATACGAAGCGTAAGTCTGCACATTTCCATTCGGAAAATTCAATGTGTACATAACATATAATTTAAAAATGTCTCCCAATCCCCAAGAGACCTATCGATTAAAGAAATGCAGGATTGCATTACCTCTTTACCGAGTAACGACATTTCTATCACACAATCTCGTTCCGGGAGCTAAACAGGAATATCCGGTATAATTTTCATGGTGCACAACTCTTTCCCCAATACTCACGTGATTGGGATTAACCAGCTGTGATAGTGAAATGACAGATACGAAAAAAGGACACAACTCTCACTTTTGACCTATCTGCCCGGTACGGTTCTGGAAAACCTTGGAGTCCAAATAAGGGAAAAGCAGTCTATGTCCTTCGGGGAAGGATACAGAACTCACTTACCAAATTATTTAGGACTCCCTTGTTTAATTTTCCAGATTTAACCGGGTCTCAATAATCAGCTTACGCGATGTTATGTAATATTTTTATTACTCTTTGTTTCTCATGTTTTTTCTATTTCAAATATAGTGGGCAAGGCAAATCAAAATACATTTCCAAATTTGACTATGCAAAGCCGCATCCCATACTTGCTTTTTGCAAATATACAAATATTTGTAAACAATAGGAACTCATATAAAAAAATATCATAGACCGCTCTTCAATATTGCAAAGATAGGCCACGAGCTATGCCGTATTGAAGCATACCATAACCCCCATTCGTCATTTGCCAAAAGAAAAAGGAGAAAGGGAAATAGGAAGAAAGATACTATTACCGAAAGTTCAAAGAAAGAAAAATGCTTTTTATCCCCCCAAAAAAAATCTCCCGAGGTGCAAGACTGATGTCACCCGGGAGACATTGCGTTGAATACCTAAAACACCTATTTTATTCTCTCGAACTTTATACCTTTGAACGAAACCTACTCGCGAGGCTCGGGTCTTCCCGGCTTGTCGGGCCCGGGATTAAGATACGGCTTCAGCAGTTCCTCTTCCATGGTTTTCCATTGGGCATACTGCTCTTTACTGAGCGCTTTCTTCAATTTCTTGTCGCGCTTCTGAGCCGCTTTCGTCAGGTTCTTGGCTATCTTTTCAGGGTCGGGACGGTCATCATTCCAATCCATTTCTCGAGGAGGCATGGGAGGCCGACCGCCTCCCATACCTTCAAAACCGCCACCTCTGTGCGGTCGGCCGCCTTCCATACGATGGCCCTGGAGCGGCATTTCCCCTAAATCTTTTTCTATACCCCTCTGTGGAGTTGGCTTGTATTTGAATATGGTCTTCTGTTCGGCAAGCTGAATCTTGTACACCTTCTTGTACTGCTTTTCGGTAAGCCCCAACCGGCTCTGCATGGCCTCGGTAATGAGGCGAGCATTCCGCTCGGGCGAAGGTATATCTTTATATGATTTGAGCGGTGCATCGGCCCAGACTGCCATCCAAAGGGTCGACAGTGCAACCAGCAAAGTTCCTATTTTCAATCGACTGTTCATCTTGGTTTTCCTTTTCCTTCGCTACAAAGAAATAACGAGCATACGGCTTTTGAAAATAGTTTAGACAACTGGCTCGATTGTCACGACAAACCGTCCCGGGAAGGCCGCAAAACGGGGAATGAAGCCATTCCCCACACAGGCGCCCAATATAACCAAGAGGGCCGTACCCTCAACATAGGATACAGCCCTCTCGCCCTATTCAACAAAAATTATCTACAAAACCACTTTGACAGTCTGCCGTGCTACTTTTACCAGATACATGCCAGAACCCGGGAGTTCGATATTCGAGGCTTCACCCCGATATACCAACTGGCCACCCAAACTGTACACCTCGACCGGCAGGTTGTCGGCAGCGCCCTCTATGCGAATGCGGTTGCCATCGACTACCACCTGCAGGGCAGCATCGGCGCAATTGTCGATACCCGAGGGATTGTTTACCTGTATATTCTTGAACAGTTTCCAGCCATCGCTTGTCTTGTAGGAGTCTACCGAGCCATCGGGCACAAGCAGCTCGGCGGTGTTGTAAACGGTTTCGTCGAAGGCCGACTCGCTCAACACCGGAGCTGTGGTACTCAGCGATACCACCGATGTGATGGACGGACAACCGGCAAACGCCTCGAAACCGATCGCCGTTATCGTCGAGGGCAACTTAACCGTGCGCAAGCCCGTGCACTCGTAGAATACCGAAAAGCCTACCATGGTCGTACCCTCCGGCAACTCGGCCATAATCAGTCCGGTACACCCGTCGAAGGCTCCGTCGCTGATTACCTTCACCGTCGAAGGCAGTTTTATCGAGGTAAGGGCCACACAACCCTTGAAGAGTTCGGATGAAATTTCGGTTACTCCCTCGGGGATATTCACGCTTACGAGGCTGCTGCATCCTTCAAAGGCGTGCGCACCTATCGACTGAACGGTTTCCGGAATTTGCAGCGAGGTCAAAGCGCTGCAATCGACAAACATATACGACTCGATTGCCGTAAGCGGTGCCTGAATGTCGACCGATTTCAGAGCGCTGCAACCGTTGAATACCGAATAACCCAGCGAACTTACTCCCTTGGGAATTACAATCGACTCCAACTTCGTACAGTTGGCAAAGGCCGACGCACCGATAGAGGTAACCGTAGAGGGAATCGTTATCGACTCCAGCTTGGAACACCCCACAAACACGTTGTAGCTGATGGTCTCCAGCCCCTCGGGCAGGTCGATGCCGGCCAAAGCCGAACAATTCTCGAGCGACGAATACTCCAGTGACTTTATATGAGCAGGCAAATTGATGGAACTCAGCCGGGTACAACCGTAAAAGGTGTGATGCTCCAGGCTGGTCAGCTGGTCGGGCAGGTCAACTTCGGTCAAAGCGATGCAACCGGCAAAAGCCCAGTTGCCTATCGCCGTCACCTTATCGGACAACTGTATGGATTTCAGACTCCGGCACTCGTAAAAGGCCCACTCGCCAATCGAGGTAACCGACTCGCCCATCTCGACCGACTCCAAACCCGTGCAATAATAAAAGACTTCGTCGCCTATCGAGGTAAGGTTTTCAGGGAGCACAATCGACTTCAAACCGGTGCAATCGTAGAAGGCCGAATTGCCAATGGTTCTGATCGAAGTCGGAAATTCGATTTCTTCCAAACCGCTACATCCGCTGAAGGTAGAGGGGGCAATGTGGGCAATGCCATCGGGGATGCGAAAGGTGGTGAGGCCACTGCAATCCCACAAGGCATACTCGCCTATCGAGTCGACACTGGCCGGGAACACCAGCTCGGTGAGCGAACTACAGCCCGAGAAGGCATAATTACCAATCAAAGAGACCCCGTCGGGTACGGTTACATCCGACAGGTTGCCGCAAAATTCGAACACCGAGTCTTCGATTTTCGATACCGTCGACGGCACGGTCACCTTCGTCAGGCTACTGCAACTGGCAAACATCGAGGTGCTAAGCACTTCGATACCCGTGGGCAAAACAACCTCTTCCAACGCCCGGCAGCTATAAAAGGCCGATGGACCTATCGAGGAGACGGCTGCCGGAATGTCCAGAGAGACCATATTGGTACACCCCGAAAAGGCCGACTCGCCAATCGCGGTAACCGACTCGGGAAGGATGACACCAAGCAACGATTCACAATCTTGGAATGCCGTTGCCCCAACTCCCGTTACCGTATACGTTTTACCCTCGAAAGTAACCTCTTCGGGGATTCGCACAGTTCCGGAATAGGCCGGAATCGGGCCCGGGGCCACTTCTACCGTAAGGTCGTCGGCCGAAAGCACATTGTAATATACACCATCGGTCGAGAAGTCGGACGCATTTACAAAAAATCCGATTGACAGGCAGACAGCCACGGAGAACATTTTCAGAATAGATTTTCGCATAATTCAACAATTTAAGGTGGGTTTAAAATAAAGGGGAAATATCTAGCTGAGGATTAGGTTCATAGTATAGAGATTTAGATTTCAATATTTCAAATTAAAATGTTTAGATGATTATTACTATTCTTTTCGATGCCTAAATCTACAAAAAATTATCGAATTGCAAATAATTTTTGTAAAAAAACTGCATTAAGTCAAAAGAAATATACAATAAGACTAAATAATATGAGACTTTCGGGGCCGTATCGGGTGAAAAAAAGATTGAACAGCCACCCGAAAAGGCCGGCCGGAAAGAGCTGTCTCCACAGGGTGAAGGCAGCCATCGGTCCCCTCAAATCCTCCCCTCCCCCCAAAAACAGTCACGGCGAACCTTGCGGCCCGCCGTGACTTTATGCGGTATATAAAACGTATATTTATGCCATAAACTTGCGATAGCGCACCCGGTGGGGCTCCACATCGCCCAGGCGTTTCTTCTTGTTCTCTTCGTACTCGGAATAGGAACCCTCGAAGAAGAATACCTTCGAATCGCCCTCAAAGGCGAGTATGTGGGTACAGATGCGGTCGAGGAACCAACGGTCGTGCGAGATGACGACGGCACAGCCGGCAAAATTCTCGAGACCCTCCTCGAGTGCCCGCAGCGTGTTCACATCGATGTCGTTGGTAGGCTCGTCGAGCAGCAGCACGTTGCCCTCCTCCTTGAGCGCCATGGCCAGGTGCAGGCGGTTACGCTCGCCACCCGAGAGCACCCCGATGAGTTTCTCCTGGTCGGCTCCCGTGAAGTTGAATCGCGACAGATAAGCCCGCGCATTCATGTCGCGGCCTCCCATGCGGAAGGTGTCGAGACCGCCCGACACTACCTGATAGACGGTCTTGGCGGGGTCGATGTCCTTGTGGGTCTGGTCTACGTAGGCAATCTTCACCGTCTCGCCCACCTCGAACGAACCCTTGTCGCACTGCTCCTGCCCCATAATGAGCTTGAAGAGGGTGGTCTTGCCGGCTCCGTTGGGACCGATTACCCCCACGATGCCGTTGGGCGGCAGCACAAAGTCGAGGTTGTCGAAGAGCAGCTTGTCGCCGTAAGCCTTGGCCACACCGTGAGCCTCGATCACCTTGTTGCCCAGACGGGGACCGTTGGGGATAAAGATTTCGAGCTTCTCTTCGCGCTCCTTCTGGTCCTCGTTCAACAGCTTGTCGTAGGAGTTCAGACGGGCCTTACCCTTCGACTGGCGGGCCTTGGGAGCCATGCGCACCCACTCCAGCTCGCGCTCGAGGGTCTTGCGACGTTTGCTGGCCTGCTTCTCCTCCATCTCCATGCGTTTGGTCTTCTGCTCGAGCCACGAGGTATAGTTGCCCTGCCAGGGGATACCCTCGCCGCGGTCGAGTTCGAGAATCCAGCCGGCCACATGGTCGAGGAAGTAACGGTCGTGCGTGATGGCGATAACCGTACCGGGATACTGGTGCAGGTGCTGTTCGAGCCAGTCGATCGACTCGGCGTCGAGGTGGTTGGTAGGCTCGTCGAGCAGCAGGATGTCGGGCTGTTGCAACAGCAGGCGGCAGAGGGCCACCCGGCGGCGTTCACCCCCCGAGAGGTATTTCACGAGCTGGTCTTCGGGCGGACAGCGCAAAGCATCCATCGCCTGCTCCAGCTTGTTGTCGATATTCCAGGCATCCGAGGCGTCGATATGGTCTTGCAGTTCGGCCTGGCGAGCCATGAGGGCATCCATCTTGTCGGGATCCTCGAGCACTTCGGGGTCGCCAAACGACTCGTTCACCTTTTCATACTCGGCCAGCAGGTCGAGGATAGGCTGCACGCCCTCCTGCACCACCTCCTTCACCGTCTTTTCGGGGTCGAGCTTGGGCTCCTGCTCGAGGTAACCCACCGAGTAGCCCGGCGAGAATACCACTTCGCCCTGGTACGACTTCTCCACCCCGGCGATGATTTTCAGCAGGGTCGATTTTCCCGAGCCGTTGAGACCGATGATACCGATCTTGGCCCCGTAGAAAAACGAGAGATAAATGTCTTTCAATACTTGTTTGTGGGGCGGGAACATTTTGCTCACGCCCACCATCGAGAATATAACTTTCTTGTCGTCGGCCATATAAAAGCAGATAAGAAGATTTTGAAATGAGTTTTATTTTTTGACGGGTGTCGCTTTCACCCGATAGTCGCAACGTACGCGTCCCTTGATGATGTTGACCAGCTTCGACTTGATGAGCTGCTTGCGTATGGGCGAGATGCGGTCGATGAAGACCTTGCCCTCCAGGTGGTCATACTCGTGCTGTACCACACGCGAGAGGTAGCCCTCGATCACCTCGTCGTGAGCCACAAAATCCTCGTCGAGCCACTTGAGGTGAATCTTCTCGATGCGGGGCACCGGCTCGTGAATGCCGGGCAAGCTGAGGCAACCCTCCTCGCAGGTCTCCTTGGGCCCGTCATCGAGCACTTCGAGCTCGGGGTTGATAAGGGTGAGTTTCTTGCCCTCACAATCGGGAAAATACTCGGCCATGGGGCTGGCATCGATGACGATGAGCCGTATCGACAGGCCTATTTGCGGCGCTGCCAGCCCGATGCCATCGGCGGCATACATCGTTTCATACATGTTGGCAATCAGCTCTTTGAGCTGAGGGTAAGAAGCATCGATCTCTTCGGTCTCCTTACGAATGACGGGGTGTCCGTACAGGTAAACAGGTAATACCATATCTTATTGTTTTTTACTTTCCAAATAATCTCTGAGGATAATCGTAGCGCTTATCTCGTCGACAAGCTCCTTGTTGCGGCGGGCCATCTTGGGCAGACCGCCGTCGAGCATGGCCCGATGAGCCAGCACCGAGGTGAACCGCTCGTCGAAAAACTCGACAGGCACCTGCGGGAACAGTTTCTTGAACCGGTTGACAAAGGGGGTGATGTAGCGCATGCTCTCCGACGGCTCGTTGTTCATCTGCCGCGGCAGCCCCACGACCACCCGCTCGACCTCCTCGCGCTGCATGTATTGCGTGAGGAACTCGATGAGTTGCGACGAAGCGACGGTAGTCAAACCGTTGGCGATAATCTGCAGCGGGTCGGTCACCGCGATACCCGTGCGTTTCTTGCCATAATCTATTGAAAGTATTCTGCCCATAATGCTGGTGCAAAGATAGTGAAAGGCGAGAGCAAAGCAAAGTTGCTTGCAAAATTTGCTTGGCCGAGCCGCATCCTGTCTTCGTGTAACAAAGATACGAAAAGGCGAGAGCAGAGGCAAATGGAAAACAAAGTTTTCAACATTTGACTATGCCGAGCCGAATCCTATCTTATGAAAAGATAGTGAAAGGCGAGCGGAGAATAAAATATCGAAACTCTGTTTCAAATATTTTTTATCCTGAGCCGACTCCTGTCTTCGTGTAACAAAGATACGAAAAGGCGAGAGCAGAGGCAAATGGAAAACAAAGTTTTCAACATTTGACTATGCCGAGCCGAATCCTATCTTATGAAAAGATAGTGCAAGGAAAAGACTGAAACAAACAGAAATCACCGTTTTCATTTGCCTCGGTTCGTCTCTTTCATTATCTTTGAACACTCGTTTGCGGTTGCCTGCCAAGGGGACGGCCGCCTCACCGGCTGCCCACAACCGGGGCTCGTTGAGAATTACAACATTTTTCGCTTATTTTATATTACTTCAATTATCACGCCATGAAGCGACATTCGATCTATCGTAAATTGTTTTTTATCAGTGCTATCTTCTGCGGGCTTCCGCTATTTGCCAAGTTTTCACCCGTCGACTATGTGAACCCGCTCGTGGGTACCCAATCGAAATACGAACTCTCTACCGGCAACACCTACCCGGCCATTGCCATGCCGTGGGGCATGAACTTCTGGACCCCCCAAACCGGCGATATGGGCGACGGCTGGACCTACACCTACACGGCCGACAAGATAAAGGGCTTCAAACAGACTCACCAGCCCAGCCCCTGGATGAACGACTACGGACAATTCTCCATCATGCCGGTGACCGGCGGCGTGGTCTTCGACCAGAACCAGCGGGCCAGCTGGTTCTCGCACAAGGCCGAGGTGGCCAAACCCTACTATTACAGCGTCTACCTGGCCGACCACGACGTAACTACCGAGATGACGGTGACCGACCGGGCGGCTCTCTTCCGCTTCACCTTCCCCGAGGAGGCCAACTCGTACGTCGTTGTCGATGCCTTTGACCGGGGTTCGGCCGTGAAAATCATTCCCGAGGAGAACAAAATCATAGGCTACTCGACCCGCAACTCGGGCGGTGTTCCCGAGAATTTCAAAAACTACTTTGTCATCGTCTTCGACAAGCCATTCAAGTTCACGGCCGTGGCTCTCGACAACGCCATCAAGACCAACCAAAACGAGGCCCGGGGCAACCACGCCGGAGCCATCGTGGGATTCTCGACCCGCCAGGGCGAACAGGTGCACGCCCGGGTGGCCTCGTCGTTCATCAGCCCCGAGCAGGCCGAACTGAACCTGAAGGAGCTGGGCGACGGCAACTTCGACCGCATGGTCAAGCTGGGTAAGAAACGGTGGAACCAGGTGCTGTCGCGCATCGAAATCGACGACACCCGCATCGACGACCTCCGCACCTTCTACTCCTGCCTCTACCGCTCGGTACTCTTCCCCCGCACCTTCTACGAAATCGACGCCGTGGGCCGGGCCGTCCACTACAGCCCCTACAACGGCCAGGTATTGCCCGGCTACATGTTTACCGATACCGGTTTCTGGGACACCTTCCGCTCGCTCTTCCCGCTGCTCAACCTCGTGTACCCCTCGATGAACCACAAGATGCAGGAAGGGTTGGTCAACGCCTACCGCGAGAGCGGATTCCTGCCCGAATGGGCCAGCCCGGGCCACCGCGACTGCATGATTGGCAACAACTCGGCCTCGATTGTAGCCGACGCCTACGTCAAGGGCATACGCGGATACGATATTGAGAAACTGTGGGAGGCCCTGAAACACGGAGCCAACGCCCACCTCGAGGGGACGGCTTCGGGCCGTGTGGCCTTCGAGGCCTACAACCGTCTGGGCTATGTGCCCAGCAACATCGGCGTGGGGCAAAGCGTGGCCCGCACGCTGGAGTATGCCTACAACGACTGGTGCATCTACACCCTGGGCAAACGGCTGGGCAAACCCGACAGCGAAATCGGCATCTACAAACAGCGCAGCCTCAACTACCGCCAGGTATACAACCCGCAGGAACGGCTCATGGTGGGCCGCGACGACCAGGGACACTTCAACCCCCAGTTCCAGGCAACCGACTGGAGCGGCGACTTCTGCGAGGGGAACAGCTGGCACTGGAGCTTCTGCGTGTTCCACGACCCGCAAGGGCTCATCGACCTGATGGGCGGTGCCTCCGTCTTCAACCACATGATGGACTCGGTATTCGTCATGCCCAGCTACCTGGGTATGGAGAGCCGCGACATGATTCACGAGATGCGCGAGATGCAGGTGATGAACATGGGCCAGTATGCCCACGGCAACCAGCCCATCCAGCACATGGTCTACCTCTATAACTACTCGGGCCAACCGTGGAAAGCCCAGAGCCGCATCCGCGAAATCATGCACAAGCTCTACGCCGCCACCCCCGACGGCTATTGCGGCGACGAGGACAACGGCCAGACCTCGGCCTGGTACATCTTCTCGGCCCTCGGTTTCTATCCGGTTTGCCCCGGCACCGACCAGTACGTACTGGGCACGCCCCTCTTCCAGAAGGCTCTCCTCCATCTCGAGAACGGCAAAACGCTCACCATCGAGGCCCCGGACAACAGCGCCGAAACGCCCTACATCCGCTCCATGAAGGTAAACGGCAAGGGCTACGACCACAACTACCTCACCCACGAGACCCTCAGCCAGGGCGGACGGGTACAGTTCGTCATGGACTCGAAGCCCAATCGCAAGCGAGGAACCAATCCGGCCGATGCCCCCTATTCCTTCTCTTTGGAGAATGAGTAAAATGTCGTATATTTGAACACCAATATTCACATTATGCCAAACCGTATTGTCAAGTGGACGGGAATCGTGTCGGTTCTCGTTCTGGCGCTGGGCCTTTACGGCTGCCAGCCCAAAAGGAGCTGCACGTTTACCGTGGCCTCCTACAACCTGAGAAATGCCAACGCCGGCGACTCAGCTCAGGGCGACGGCTGGGGCCAGCGCTGTGTAGTCATGGCCGACCTCATCCGGTTCCACGACTTCGACCTCTTCGGCACGCAAGAGGGGCTCAAGCATCAGCTCGATACGTTGAAGAACCGCCTGCCGGACTTCGACTACATAGGTGTGGGCCGTGACGACGGTGGAGAGCGGGGCGAACATGCCGCCATCTTCTACCGCACCAGCCGTTTCGAGCTGCTCGACCACGGCGACTTCTGGCTCTCCCAGACGCCCGACACCCCCAGTGTGGGCTGGGATGCCGTCCTGCCCCGTATCTGCACGTGGGGTCACTTCAAGGATAAGGAGAGCTCGCTCGAGTTCCTCTTCTTCAACCTGCACATGGACCACATCGGCAAGGAGGCCCGCGTCGAGAGCGCCTACCTCGTGCAACAGAAAATGAGGACGCTGGGCCAGGGGCTGCCTGTCATTCTCACCGGCGACTTCAACGTAGACCAGACCCACCGCTCCTACCGGGCTCTCACCGAAAGCGGTGCCCTGCGCGACGCCTTCGAGGCGGCTCGGCTGCGCTATGCCCTCAACGGCACCTTCAACGGCTTTGCCCCCAATAGTTACACCCGCAGCCGAATCGACCACGTGTTCGTGTCGCCCGATTTCCAGGTGCAGAAGTACGGTGTGCTCACCGACAGCTACCGCACCATCCGCCACGACAGCGGCAAGGCTCAGGTCGAGGACTACCCCGAGGAGATCGACATCGAGGCCTATCAGGCCCGCACCCCCTCCGACCACTTCCCCGTGATGGTGGTGCTCGAGACACCGGGCCGTCATTAAACGAAATCTCTATTTACTAATCATTATTTTCACTAACCTACTTTTTATGAAAACTATCGCAAAAATAAGCTGCTTGTGCGTAGCCCTCGGTTGCGGGGTATCCTACACCCAGGCAGCCACCGCTCCCGTGGCTGTTGCCCGTCAGGACAACACCCGCGTGCAGTACACCAGCCAGCGCCCGCAAGAGCGTCTGTTCGTGTCAAGTGCCGTAGAGAAACAGATCAAACGGGTGAAGGCCCTGCTCACCAACGCCCGCCTCGCCTGGATGTTCGAGAACTGTTTCCCCAACACGCTCGACACCACCGTACACTTCGACGGCAACGACGACACCTTTGTATACACCGGCGACATCCACGCCATGTGGCTGCGCGACTCGGGTGCCCAGGTATGGCCCTACGTACAGCTGGCCAACGAAGACCCGCAGTTGAAGAAGATGCTGGCCGGCGTCATCAACCGCCAGTTCAAGTGCATCAACATCGACCCCTATGCCAACGCCTTCAACATGGGCCCCACCGGCGGCGAATGGATGAGCGACCTCACCGACATGAAACCCGAACTGCACGAGCGCAAATGGGAAATCGACTCGCTCTGCTACCCCATCCGCCTCGCCTACCACTACTGGAAGGTGACGGGCGATGCCTCAGTCTTCGGCGACGAGTGGATCAACGCCATCACCCACATCCTGCGCACCTTCAAGGAGCAACAACGCAAAGAGGGCGTGGGCCCCTATAAGTTCATGCGCCGCACCGAGCGGGCTCTCGACACGATGACCAACATGGGTCTGGGCAACCCCGTGAAACCCGTGGGCCTCATCTGCTCGGCCTTCCGCCCGTCGGACGACGCCACCACCTTCCAGTTCCTCATCCCCTCCAACTTCTTCGCCGTCACCTCGCTGCGGAAGTCGGCCGAGATTCTGCGCACCGTCAACCACAACGAAGCGCTGGCCCGGGAGTGCACCGACCTGGCTCAGGAGGTAGAGACCGCCCTGCAGAAATATGCCGTGTACAACCACCCGAAATATGGTAAAATCTACGCCTTCGAAGTCGACGGTTTCGGCAACCAGCTGCTCATGGACGACGCCAACGTGCCCAGCCTGCTGGCCATGCCTTACCTGGGCGATGTAGACGCAGACGACCCCATCTACCAGAACACCCGCCGCTTCGTCTGGAGCGAAGACAACCCCTACTTCTTCAAAGGTAAGGCCGGCGAAGGCATCGGCGGCCCCCACATCGGCTACGACATGGTATGGCCCATGAGTATCATGATGAAGGCCTTTACCAGCCAGGACGACCAGGAAATCAAAGCCTGCATCGAGATGCTGATGAAGACCGACGCCGGTACGGGATTCATGCACGAGTCGTTCCACAAAGACGACCCCAACAACTTCACCCGTCCCTGGTTCGCCTGGCAAAATACACTGTTTGGCGAACTCATCCTCAAACTGGTGAACGAAGGCAAGGTCGATTTGCTCAACAGCATCGACATCCAATAACTCCACGAAAATGTTAAGAGAAATGTTCCCGACCCCAAAATCGGGAGCATTTCTCTTTCTTTCTTTTAAAACAGAGCTCTTATCTTTAAAAAAGAGTTAAACAGAGAAACTTTTTCGCCAAAAACATGTTGTACAACATATAAAAGCACTATATTTGCACTGTGTTTTTCATGGTATTAGATTTAAGGTTAACAAAGATTGGTTGTCGTGAGACAATCAATTTTTTTTTGTACCTGCCCCAACGACATTTATCCCTGCACAAATACCCCCCTCTGACCCGAAGCGGCCAGATGCCCTCACCGGGTGATACACCGGTCGCATCATTCTGTTCCCGATACCACATGCTGCAAGAAGATTCAGTTCCCCCTGTCGCCCACCGGTATATCCCGGCACATGCACCTCATCGCATAGACCTACACACCCCATAAAAAAAGAGGGTGACCCAAAAGTCAAAGACTTTAAAGGGTCATCCTCCTATAACATACAAGGGGTATCTCAACTCTCCCCTTCCTCTCTGGTGCGGACGACGGGACTCGAACCCACACGTCGCAAGACACTAGATCCTAAGTCTAGCGCGGCTACCAATTACGCCACGTCCGCAAACGACGGCACAAATATACAAGAAGTTTACCTATTATACAATGAATCGGGTTACAAAGTTTACCCGCGGCAAGGGTGCACCGCCCCTCACGCTCCACCCGTAGCGATATAGGCGATGGCCCGGTCGAGAATGGAGTCGTGCCCCTGGGTGGCCTGTTCCAGATCCATATCCATCTTGAAGCCTTCGGTAGGAGCCACTCCAAACTCGGTGTGCTCGCGATTCACGTCGTATATGGGCGAGGCCGAGAAACGGATGCTCCAGCCGTTGGGCAGCTCCGACGAAAAGGGCAACCCGCTGCCGCCGCCGGTAATATCGCCCATGACTACGACATTGGGCAACGCCTTCATCACCGACACGAAGTTGTTGGCCGCACTGAATGTACCTCGATTGGCCAGTATCACCACCGGCTTTTGGTACCGGATGCGGTTCGAAGGTTTGTATTTGATGGGATAGAGTTCCGAGAAATCCTGATGCCCGGGCCCAGTCTTGTGCGAGATATAGCCCACAAGCGTCTCCTGATTGATGAAGCGCGAGACGAGAGTCTCGACATTCGACAGCGAACCGCCACCGTTGCTGCGCACATCGATAATCAGTCCCGTCGAAGTGGCCAGATAGGCCAGTATCTGGTCGAGGTTACCCTCGCCGATAGCACTCGAGAAGCTGCCGTAGTACATGTACCCCACGTTCTGGGGCAGAATCTTGTATTTGATACCGCTCGTATAACGGTAGTCGAAGTTGAGGTAATACTCGTCGACGAGCCGCTCCTGATAGTTCTCGGGCGAGTTGTTCAGCCAATCCCAATAGCGCGACGTATTGTGTGCCGAAACCAGATTCACATGACCGTCTTTCAACTCCATGAGCATGTCGCCGCACACGTCGAAGAGCTCTTCCGAGGTCATCCGCTCGGTCAGTTTCTTGCGGTATTTCATGCCCACCTGGCTCCAGTCTATATCCTTGTATTCGAAGAAACAGTACCGCTCGTCGAGAATGGTCCACAGCGCATCGAAGTTGCCGTAGGGGTCGTCTTCGAAAACCTCGACCTTGTGGCACGACGAGAGCAGAAGGAGCGAGAGAATCGACAGCAGCAATCCTGTTTTTACCGATATGTGTTTACGTTTCATAACCTATTTTCCTTTTAATAATAGAGCGACACTACCCGACGGGCCGGAGGGGCCGAACGGAATATCTCGCCCGAGATACCCAACACGAACATGTGGTTGAGCACCTGGGTGTCGATGTGGTTGACGTGGGTCGTGCGCATCAACTGCCGGTATCCCAACCGCAGAGCCATCTTGCCCAGGTGAAGGTCTACCGAGAGGTAGTTGCGCAGGTCTACCCGGTTGTGCCACGCCCCGAACTGGACAATACCGCCGGTATTGCCTATGTAGAACATCTCGTAGTAGGATTGACCGAAGGCCGGCGAGAAGTAGGCACCCACCACCGGCAGCGACACCTGATAGCGGAAGGTGAGCGGCAGCCGCCCCACCCGCAGGTGATACGAAGCCATAGCCGTGGCACCCAGGCCGATAGCGGCCTTGGCCGTAGCCGGATTGTTGGAGTTGCGCTGGTTGTAGAGCCCGCCCAGCGTGAGGGCCGCCTCACCGCCACCGGCCAGCCACAGGCCGTCGAGCAGTTGCCAGCGACGCAACATGGCAAACGAATAGTCGAGGTAGAACGAGAGCATGGAACCACTGCCCGACTCGTTGGTCATCGTGGCAAAATTGGCCAGCACATTGTGACGGGTAAACCATTTTTCGGGAGCGAAACTCGCCGCCCGCAGCCGTTCGTAACCCAACGCCACGTCGAGCCCCCGATAACGGATAGGCGACAGATAGGTATCGAGCGCGCTCTGCCGCCCGATTTCGAAGGTAACGGCAGTCGCTACGGGGCGCAACGGCTCTTCCTCTTGCAGCTTTTCCTGCAACGGTTCCGAGACCGGTTCCCCGGCCCGCAGGCAACCCGGGAATAAAAGCGCGGCCCCCAACAGAGCACACAAAAGTGACTTACGTGTTGTCATAATCAAAACAGTGACATTTGTCCCGAGGGATTATCCTCCGGGGTATCTACCCGATTTTCGGGGTTGGTTTCGTCGGTCGGGGTTTCACCCTCGGCCGTCTCATCCTCCTCGCGACGCAACGGTTCCAGTTCGCGAATCTCGGCCACCGCATAGGTGGTGAGCCGCTTGCCCTTGGCCTTGAAACCCTTCACGGCAATGAAGTCGGTAGCCTCGACCACCAGCGGCTCGCGGAAGGCATCGCCCTCGCCGAAGGTCACCTCGATACGCGGATAGGCGGTATCGGTCATCAGCAACAGACGCGAGGCGGGATTGTCGCCCAGGAAACTCTGCTTGCGGCTGCTCGGCTCGAAAACAAAGCGCTTGAGGTAGGGATACCCCTGCGAAGCGTCGAAGAGCGCCACGGTCCACACCTTGTCGGGCTCGAACTTCTCGATGCGCAGGATATTGGAGTCGTAGTGGTTGGTGGCGTCGGAGGTAGTGGTACAATACTCGCCGTTGTCCAGCACCACCAGCACCTGGTCGTCGCCGTGGAACTCGCCCAGGTATTCGCCCCGGCCGTCGTAGTTGAGGCGCAGCACGTCGCGGTCGAACCACACCTTGCGGCCGCCCAGCGTAGAACCGCCCCGCTCCTTGAGCGAGATGCGGTGAATCTCGTTTTTGGTCAGGATATTGCCCATCGACTGGCGCCCCTTGATGGCGATTTCGCTGAAGTCGCGGTCGACAAAGAGGGTCTTCATGCGAGGCTTGGGCACGAAGGTAACCCGCAGCACCTCGGCCTCGCCGTTGGGATTGGCCGAGAACCACACGACCCGCGACCCGGGCTTGCCCTGCGTGAGGTCATACTCCTTGTCGCGCGTCACGCCCGTCACGGCAAACCGCTTCATGTAGTGGAGACCCGCCTTGCCATCGCGGTAGACCACGTTGTAGATGGTGCGGTTGTCGTTCTTCTTGAAGACGGCGATATGCAGCAGATTCTTGCCCACAAACATCTTTTCGCTCACCTTCACCACCTTGTACTTGCCGTCGCGGTAGAAGAGGATGATGTCGTCGATGTCGGAGCAGTTGCACACAAACTCGTCCTTCTTCAGCGAAGTACCTATGAAACCCTCCTCGCGATTGATGTAGAGCTTCTCGTTGGCCTCGGCCACCTTGGTCGCCTCGATGGTATCGAAGCTGCGCACCTGAGTGAGGCGCGGATAGCGACTGCCATACTTCTCGCGCAACGAGTCGTACCACCTGATGGTGTAGTCGACCAGATGCTCGATGTCGTAGTCGATGCGGGCTATCTGCTCACGCTTGGCGGCAATGAGCTCGTCGGCCTTGTCGGAGTTGAATTTGAGGATACGCGCCATCTTGATCTCCATCAGGCGGAGAATATCGTCGCGCGTCACCTCGCGGATAAACGAGGGTTTGAAGGGTTCGAGCCGGTGGTCGACATGGGCAATAGCCTCGTCCATCGTGCGGCTCTCTTCGAACTCGCGGTCCTTGTATATGCGGTTTTCGATAAATATCTTTTCGAGCGAAGCAAAGTGCAGCACCTCCTGCGCCTCGCCCTTCTGGATGAGCAGCTCCTGGTGCAACAGCTCCTTGGTATTCTCGACACTGATGCGCAGCAGGTCGCTCACGCTCATGAAGTGCGGCTTGTCGTCGTTGATGACGCAGCAGTTGGGCGAGATGCTCACCTCGCAGTCGGTGAAGGCGTAGAGGGCATCGATGGCCTTATCGGACGAGGTGCCGGGAATGAGGTGAACCAGAATCTCGGCGTGCTGCGCCGTGTTGTCGTCGACCTTGCGGATTTTGATTTTGCCCTTCTCCTGCGCCTTGAGTATCGAATCGATGAGCGACGAGGTGGTTTTGCTGTACGGAATCTCGACAATCGAGAGGGTGCGGTTGTCGATTTTCTCGATTTTGGCGCGCACCTTCACGCTGCCACCCCGCTCGCCGTCGTTGTATTTGGTCACATCGATGTAGCCGCCGGTCTGAAAATCGGGGTAGAGATGGAACTCCTCGCCCCGCAGATAGGCCACGGCCGCCTCCAGAATCTCGTTGAAGTTGTGAGGCAGAATCTTCGACGACAAACCTACGGCAATACCCTCGGCCCCCTGGGCCAGCAGCAAAGGGAATTTCACCGGCAGTGTCACCGGCTCCTTCTTGCGGCCGTCGTACGAGAGTTTCCACTCGGTCGTCTTGGGATTGAACACCACGTCGAGCGCAAACTTCGAAAGGCGCGCCTCGATGTAACGGGGAGCTGCGGCCGAGTCGCCCGTGAGGATATTACCCCAGTTTCCCTGGCACTCGACAAGCAGATCCTTCTGCCCCAATTGCACCAGAGCATCGCCGATAGAGGCATCGCCGTGGGGGTGGAACTGCATGGTATGGCCCACGATATTGGCCACCTTGTTGAAACGCCCGTCGTCGAGCAGTTTCATGGCATGGAGGATACGCCGCTGTACCGGCTTCAAGCCGTCGGACAGGTGCGGAATGGCCCGCTCGAGAATGACGTACGAGGCATAGTCGAGGAACCAGTTCTGAAACATGCCCGAGAGTTGGAATTTGGTATCGGGCTTGTCCGGTGTAGGTACTTTGTAAGTCGAGTGCGACGCTGTCGAATCTTCGTTTTCGCCAGCGGGTACTTGGGGCATATCTTCTTCCTGCGGTGTGGTTATATCGTCGCTCATGGGCAAATTTTGGATTTTGAAACGGGGAAAGCGCATGCTCAAGTGCATGCCCTTTTTATTTTTTAAAGAAATGTATTGCTACATTCCCCTGCAAAAATACAAATTTAATCGAAAAAAATCATTTACTTTGTGCTCTAAAATAGCCCGATTAAGCGATAAATCGAGCCAAAAAATGCAAAGATAACACGAAAAGCAAGCAATAAACCTACAAAGAAATGGCACAAGAAGACGTTTTCAAAAAATTGGTATCACACTGTAAAGAGTATGGTTTCGTATTCCCCTCGAGCGAAATATACGACGGTCTGGCCGCCGTGTATGACTACGGTCAAATGGGAGTAGAACTGAAAAACAACATAAAGAAATACTGGTGGGACAGCATGGTGCTGTTGCACGAAAACATCGTGGGCATCGACTCCGCCATCTTCATGCACCCCACCATCTGGAAGGCCTCGGGTCACGTCGATGCCTTCAACGACCCTCTGATTGACAACAAGGATTCCAAGAAGCGTTATCGCGCCGACGTCCTCATCGAAGATTGCATCGCCAAGATGGACGAGAAAATCGAGAAAGAGGTCGAGAAGGCTGCCAAACGGTTTGGCGACTCGTTCGACGAAAAACTCTTCAGAGAGACCAATCCCCGCGTGCTCGAGCACAAAGCCAAACGCGACGAGCTGCACGCCCGCTATGCCAAGGCGATGAACGACGTCGACTTGAACGAACTGCGTCAAATCATCCTCGACTACGATATTGTGTGCCCCATCAGCGGCACGAAAAACTGGACCGAGGTACGCCAGTTCAACCTGATGTTCTCGACCGAGATGGGCTCGACAGCCGACGGTTCGATGAAGGTCTACCTGCGTCCCGAGACGGCTCAGGGTATCTTCGTCAACTTCCTGAACGTACAAAAGACGGGCCGCATGCGCATCCCCTTCGGTATTGCCCAGATAGGCAAAGCTTTCCGTAACGAAATCGTAGCCCGCCAGTTCATCTTCCGCATGCGCGAGTTCGAACAGATGGAGATGCAGTTCTTCGTACGTCCCGGCGAAGAGCTCAAGTGGTTCGAGCAATGGAAACAGACCCGTCTGAAATGGCACAAGGCTCTGGGCCTGGGCGACCAGAAATACCGCTTCCACGACCACGAGAAGCTGGCCCACTATGCCAACGCCGCTACCGACATCGAGTTTGAGATGCCGTTCGGGTTCAAGGAGGTAGAGGGTATCCACTCGCGCACCAACTTCGACCTGAGCAACCACGAGAAGTTCTCGGGCAAGAAGATTCAATATTTCGACCCCGAACTGGGCGAATCGTACACCCCCTACGTCATCGAGACCTCGATTGGCGTAGACCGCATGTTCCTGAGTGTAATGGCCGCCGCCTACTGCGAGGAGCAGCTCGAGGGTGGCGACAGCCGCGTAGTGCTGCGCCTGCCGGCTCCGCTGGCTCCCGTGAAAGCTGCCGTGATGCCGCTGGTCCGCAAGGACGGTCTGCCCGACAAGGCCCGCGAAATCATCAACTCGCTGCGCTTCGACTTCAAGTGCCAGTACGACGAGAAGGACTCGATCGGTAAGCGCTACCGTCGTCAGGATGCCATCGGTACTCCCTTCTGCATCACCGTCGACCACCAGACTCTCGAAGACAACACCGTGACCGTACGTTTCCGCGACACCATGGAGCAACAACGTGTGGCCATCGACCAGCTGCAGAGCCTCATCGGCGAACAGGTGAGCATGAAATCGTTATTGAAAAAAGTAGCAGAATAAACTATAAAATTGTTGAATATGAGAAATTTCATTCGAGCCATTTTTGCCATCGTCATCGTTGCCTCGTTCTCGTCGTGCAGCTACAACAGCATAGTCGAAGCCGACGAAAACATAAACGCGCAATGGGCGAAAGTAGAGAACCAGTATCAACGACGTGCCGACTTGGTGCCCAACCTCGTCAACACCGTCAAGGGATATGCCTCTCACGAAAGCGAAACGCTCGAAGCCGTGATTGCTGCCCGCGCCAAAGCGACGCAAGTCACCGTCGACCCGGCCAACCTCACCGAAGAGAACCTGCAAAAATACCAGGCCGCTCAAGGCGAGTTGTCCAGTGCATTGGGTAAACTGCTGGCCATCACCGAGAACTATCCCGACCTGAAGGCCAACCAGAACTTCCTGGAACTGCAGGCCCAGCTCGAAGGCACCGAAAACCGCATCGCCACCGAGCGGTCGCGCTACACCGATGCCGTGAACGCCTACAACCAGAAGATTCGCAAATTCCCCGCACTCATCACCGCCAAGCTCTTCGGGTTCGACCCCAAGCCGCAGTTCAAGGCCGAAGAGAGTGCAGCCCAGGCACCTGTCGTAGAATTTTAATCAATAGCTCTAAATATTCATTATGAAGAAGTTACCTGTTTTTCTATTACTCGCTCTCCTTGTGGGAATTATCTCGTGTAAGGAGACCGAGGACTATTGGACCCAGTATGAAACGTGGCGCAACAACAACGACGCCTGGTTCATCGAACAGCTCGGGGCCAAGGATGAAGCCGGAAACCCCGTCTACACCAAGGTGGTGCCCAGTTGGGACCGCAGCATCTACGTGCTGATGAAATACTACAACGACACGAGCCTCAACCGCGACGCCCAGTCGCCCTACCAGACCAGCACGGTCGACGTCATCTACAAGGGCATGCTCTACAACGGCACTCCCTTCGACTCGTCGTACCAGCAGACCGACAGCATCTACCGCACCCGCGTGAACCAGAACATCAAGGGATGGATTATCGCGCTCGAACAGATGAAGGTGGGCGACAGTTGCCGGGTAATCATCCCCCAGACACTGGGCTACGGTTCGCAATACATGTCGTCGCTGATTCTCCCCTACTCGACGCTGGTCTTCGACATGAAGCTGGTGGCCATCCCGGGGTTGGAGAAACCGGTGTACGACGACTACGAGTAAAGGCAACCCTTTTTCGCCATATGAAAAACGGCTGTCTCTTTTCCGGACAGCCGTTTTCTATTTGCTCCGTTTTGTCATATATTTGTAAAACCGATGTAACGAGGAGGAAACAACAACCGCTTTTCTTTGTTCCATTAAACAGATTATCAACACTTACGTCTAATATACTACCATCATGATATACATCGAAAAAGAACTCGACGACCTGAAAAAAGAGGTTCTCGAAATGTGGGACTTGGTAAACTCGCAACTCAACCGTGCCGGCGAAGCCCTGCTCTCCATGGACAAGGAGCTGGCCCACGAGGTCACTTATCGCGAGAAGAGAGTCAATGCCTTCGAGCTGAAAATCGACAGCGACTGTGAAGACATCATCGGCCTCTACAACCCCGTAGCTCTCGACCTGCGCTTCACGCTGGCCATGATGAAGACCAGCAACAACCTGGAACGCATAGCCGACTTCTGCGACGGCATTGCCCGCTTCGTCATCGACTACCCCGAGGTGAACATCGAGTCGGAACTCTTCGAAAAGACCGGCATCAAAGAGATGCTCGACATCGTGAAGGCCATGATGACCCAGGCCGAAAACGCCCTCATCGAGGAGAAGTCGTCCGAAGCCATCGCCGTCTTCAACAAAGACAACCGGGTCGACGAGCTCAACCACGCCGCCGTGCCCATCATTGCCGAGTATCTGCAACAGTTCCCCGAGCGGGCCATCGAGTGCCTCAACCTCATCAGCATCATCCGCCGGCTCGAGCGCATAGGCGACCACTGCAACAATATCGCCGAGGAGATTGTATTCTACCTCGATGCCAAGATCTTGAAACACGCCGGCAAACAGGGCTGATTCAGCCCCTGCACACGCGGGGAGTGGTACAGGCTGTAAAATGTTTTATCATCTTTTACGGTAAAAAATCGACCTATTGTCGAAAGAAAAGGTTATCTTTGTCTATCAGAATGAGCCCGATGCCTCACTCTGATAGACAAAACATATATCGCCCGGGCCGGGCGAAGGGGCTACGGCCCACCAGCTAATAAATCGTAAACGATGAAACATTTTTACGCCATACTCATATACCTGCTCGGGTTGAGCGTTCTGCCGCTCAGCGCGGCCGAGACACACCCGTACGAAATCCCCGATATGGAGAAAATCGAAGAGGCCGTGCGCGACAGTCGGTCGCCCTACTACTACCCCGACCTGCTGAAAAAATACTTCAGCAACGACACCACCATGACCTTACAGGAGTTTCGCCACCTCTACCTGGGATATGCCAGCCAGGAGGATTACAATCCCTACCACACCATCGAGGTACCCAACCACATCGAGCAGATGTATCTGCAAACGGTACACACCGAGTCGGAGTGCGATTCGCTCATCAAGTATGCCCGCAAGATACTGGCCGATGTCCCCTTCGACCTGCGGCAAATCAACTTCCTCGTCTACGGTCTGCGCCAGAACGGCAAGAACCGCGAGGCCGACCTGTGGGAATATAGGCTCAAAGGCATTATCAATGCCATCCTCTCGACCGGCGACGGCAAGGCTCCCGAAACGGCCTGGTTCGTGATAAGCCCTACCGACGAGTACAACATCGTCAACCGGCAGGGATTCACCGCCACCGAATTTATCTTTGTCGAGCCCTACTTCGACTACATCTCCATCGAGAGCAACCCCCTCAAAATCGAGGGCTTCTACTTCAACGTCAAGAAACTGCTCAAGGAGTATAACCGCAAGTTCTACGACCGGTAGGCCCGCGAGTGGTTATCTGGATTCCCAACCGACAAATATCTAACCATTTAATCGATACAAAACCTTATGGAAATTAAACCCGGTAAATTTGTGGTTCTCACCTACGACCTCTATGCAGGCGCAGGCGAACCTGAAGAGACTTTGATGATGCGTGCCACCGACGAAATGCCCGACCAGTTCGTTTACGGTGTGGACCAAAATATCCTCCCGGCCATGCTCAAACGGCTCGACGGCCTGAAAGAGGGCGACAAGTTCGACTTCGTGCTCACCAGCGACGAGGCTTTCGGCGAGCGTAACGAAGAGCATGTAATCGAGCTCGACAAAGAGATTTTCATGGTCGACGGCAAGTTCGACGACCAGACCGTATTCGAGGGCAACACCGTGCCCATGATGACTGCCGAAGGCTACCGCATCAACGGCTCGGTACTGAAGGTCTCGGACGACAAGGTGCTCATGGACTTCAACCACCCGCTGGCCGGCGAAAACCTGCACTACGTAGGTGTAGTGAAACTGGTACGCGACGCCACCGACGAGGAGCTGCACCCCCGCCACAGCTGCGGCTGCGGTTGCGGTCACGACCACGGAGGTTGCGGCGACGGCTGCGGCGATTGCTGCGACGGCTGCCACTAACCGGCACCCGCATCCAACCCTAACACGAGGGGGAGAACCCGCCAACCGGCCGGTCTCCCCCTCGTTGTATCTCTATCGCGCCTCGCTGCCTAATCCACAAACGGGTAAATGAGAGCGACGCCGATTACCGTAAAAAACAGCAGATAGAGCACCGCGGCCCACAGGGTGCGCCTCAGGGTTATCCAGAACTTGTCGGGGAAGAGCGAATAGGCGGCCCAATAGGTAGGAATCAGACTGAGCACCATACTGCCCCACTGATAGGCCTGATAATACGAAGCATCCAACACCCACCCGACCGGTATCAACACCAGCGAAAGCAGAATGTACAGCACCGACAGGTAGCAGCAACCCAGCAGATACTCTACCCAGTTGTACCTCGCCGAGCCGGCCTTGCGGAAGGCTATCTTCACAGCCAACACCATGAACGGCACCGTAGCGATGGTGAGCAGGGTATAATGCTCGACGATCCAGTTGTGCATGGCCGACGTCTCGAGGGTCGAGATGCTCCCGGGCAACCCCTTGATGTGTCCGAAAAAGAGCAGAATCACACACCACACCGCCAGCAGCGGGATGGGAGCCATATATCCCTTGCGACGCCCCTCAAAGTAGTCGCTCAGCAGCCGGTCGGGGTGGACAATCAACATGCGCGTGGTCTTGACAAAAGTATTGTCGACATGGAAAATACCGTGCAACAGGTTATCCCACACACTCTTCCAGGTCAATCGTCCCACCGTGGCCTTCTGCCCGCACTGGTTGCAGTAGTTTCCTTCGAACTCGGTTCCGCAGTTTTTGCAAATCATCGCTCTATCCAGATTAAAATCAGTGCACAAAGATACATCATCCCTCCCTGCCCGCCAACAACCTCAAGCCCGAAGTTTCAAAAATAGTTCGTCGGGCGATGCGGGCGGCGGTTGCGGGCCAGCCCGATGTCGCTCTTGACGGCCGACAGGGCACCCTCGTACTGCAACTGCCGGCGGGCACTCTCGTCGGGCAGCTTGGTGGCAAACCATTGCGCCAGCACATGGTGCACGATGGCCCGCTCGAGCTGGTGGCAAATGGACTCGTCGAGCCCCTGCGCCCGATGCTCGGGCAACACGATGGCAAAAACCACCCGGTTGTCGGTCGAGGCAAACTCGCCCGACAGGTAGGCCGACAGGGAACGCGTCATCGCGTCGCGGGCATCGGAAAGCCAGCGGTCGAGAAACAGCCGGTCGTCCTCGGTCACAACAATCGAGCGACTCCACCCCGGTTGCAACTCGGCAGTGCCGACCAGACTCTTGGCCACATACGAACTCTCGGCTGTCAGCTCACGCAAAATCTCATCTTCGGAAAACGAAAACAGTACCGTCTCCCACACTTTTTTCTCATCTTTCATCTCTCTCATCTCCTTTTTATTATGATGTAAATAATCGATAGAACTACAACGATTGCCCCGACCAGCCCCAGAAGCGACAGGCCCGGGGTGCGGGTTTGGCGCGTGTCATGCGCAGACTGCTCGCTCCGCCCCTGCACCTGCCCCTTCGACCGCACGGCCAGCGAGTCGCCCACCGCACTCTCACGACGGGCCGCTACCGAGGCCGTGCGGGTGAGGCGGGTCACCCGCAGGCGCGGGGCAGTTGCGTCGGGACGCACGGTATCGAGCGAACAGTCGAGTTGCGTCCACTCCCACCGGGAGCTCCCCTCCAGTTCGTAACGGCTCACCGAGTCGACCACGGCCGTCAACTCCCGCTCGACCTCGCCCACCCACTGCGCCTGCTGCGACACCGTGCTTTGCCGGACACTCTTGCACCCGGAAGCCTCGGCCAGCAAAATCAGCAGGCACACGCAACGGACCAGGCGCCTCATGAGGCACCTCCCCTCTGCATGCGGTAAATGATAAGCAGGGCCGACCGCTCCGACAGATAGAAACGGGGTGCAGGCTTCTCGGCCAACACCGCGCAGAGCGCTTCGTTGAACGTAGCCCGGGGCCGACGGCGCAGGTAGCTGGCCAGCAGGTTGGCCAGGTCGTTGTACATCGCAATGCGGACAGCCGAGGCACAACGAGGCGACTGCCCGCTGAAGATGCGCTTCACATTGCGGCGAGCCTCTTCGTAACTGATGTAGAATCGGGGGGCTACCGAATAGACCACCCGGCGGATTACCTTCTCGCGAGGGGTATCCAGGGCGGCTTTTCCCAGCGACTTGAGGGCGGCATTGTAGGCCCGGTACAAATCGCGATCTCGTTCTTCCTTGTAATATAATTCCATACTCTCTTATATTGCAGGAAGAGCTACAAACGGGGGCGCTTCACACGCACCCGGCAAAACAGGTAGTGCAAATATAATTCAATTTTGGTATTTTTACAAGAATAATGTGGTTATTTTACCATCATGTTATATTTTTTTATTTTTTCAGATGTTAAAACAGTGTGTATATCGGTAAGAAAATAACTATTTTTGAAATTAAAAATCGAGCGAGAGTTATGAATTTCAGAACCGTCATCGACCCGCCGCGACACCTCGGCTATCTGGACCACAGGCAACACCTGTTGCTGCTGGGTTCGTGCTTTGTCGAGAATATGGGTGCGTGGTTGCAACAGCGCAAATTCGATGTCGACATCAACCCGTTCGGCACACTGTACAATCCCGAGTCTATTGTCCGCAACTGGGAGCGCATGGTCTCGGGCGCACCCTTCACAGCCGACGACCTGTTCCTCTCCGGCGGGTTGTGGCACAGCTACGACCACCACTCCCGCTTCTCGAGCCCCGACCGCGACAGCGCACTGGCACACATCAACCGCCGCCTGGCTGCGGCACACGACCGTTTGCCGGCAACCGACCGCATCGTCGTTACCTGGGGCAGCGCCTACGTCTACCGGCTCAACACAACCGGCCAGGTAGTGGCCAACTGCCACAAGCAACCGGCCTCGACCTTCACGCGCGAACTCCTCGCGGTCGACGACATCGTGGCCCGCTGGCTCCCCATCGTGCGCTACATCGAGAGCTCCCTGCCCCAATGCCGCCTGCTCTTCACGGTGAGTCCCATACGCCACCTCAGCGACGGAGCTCACGGCAACCAGTTGAGCAAGGCTACCCTGCTGCTGGCCATCGACCGGCTGCAACGCGAGAGCCGCATTTGCGACTACTTCCCCTCCTACGAAATCCTCATGGACGACCTGCGCGACTACCGCTTCTACGACACCGACATGACGCACCCCTCGGCCTCGGCCATCGCCTACATCAGCGAGGTGCTCACCGAGTCGTACCTCACCCCCGAGAGCCGCGAGATAGCCACGCAATGGTACAAGATATACACCGCTCTGGCCCACCGCCCCCTCACCGGCGACACCGAGGGCTACCGCACGTTCCTGCAAAAGACGCTCGACCGGGTCATACGCTTCCATCAAGCCTATCCCTACATCGACGTCTCCCATGAAATCGAAGAATTAAAAACAAGAATCAAACAGATATGAACTACACGACTACCGAAATAGCCACAATCGTCAAAGCCCAGAAACGGGACTATCGGGATCATATCATCACCGCCCTGCTCACCGACAGCCGGTCGCTCACCTTCCCCGAAGAGACCCTCTTCTTCGCCCTCGTGACCGAACGAAACGACGGCCACCGCTACATCAAGGACCTCTATCGCAAAGGAGTTCGCGACTTTGTAGTCGAACATTCCATTCCCGGCGAAGAGGAGATGGACGATGCCAACTTCATCGTCGTAAAGGACACGCTCGACGCCCTGCAACAACTGGCTGCCGCACACCGCCGCCGCTTCCAGATACCGGTAATAGGCGTCACGGGCAGTAACGGCAAGACCACGGTCAAGGAGTGGCTCTACCAACTGCTCCAGCCCGACTACAATACCGTGCGCTCGCCCCGCAGCTACAACTCGCAAATCGGTGTTCCCCTCTCGGTATGGCAAATCGGTCCCAAGACCGAGATGGCTATCTTCGAGGCCGGTATCTCCCAACCCGACGAAATGGTACACCTCGAGGAGATTATCAAGCCCACACTGGGTCTCATCACCAACATCGGCGAGGCTCACCAGGAGGGGTTCCAGACCATACAGCAGAAATGCCTCGAGAAGCTCATCCTGCTGAAAGCCTGCGACTGCATCATCTACGACGGCGACAACGAGCTCATCGGCGAGTGCGTCGAGAAGCTCTGCTTCGGATGCCGCGAAATAGCCTGGTCGCGCAAAGACCGCGACAAACCGCTCTACATCTCGAAGATTACCAAGGGCAGCGACTCGACCCGAATCGAATATACCTACCTGCAATACCATTGCAGCTTCACGATACCGTTTGTCGAGGAAGCCTCGATCGAGAATGCCATACACTGCCTGGCCGTGATGCTCTACTTCAACCGGCCGCCCGAAGTCATTGCCGAGCGCATGGCCCGGCTTACCCCGGTGGCCATGCGTATGGAGGTGAAAGAGGGGATAAACAACTGTCTCATCATCAACGACAGCTACAACTCCGACATCAACTCGCTCACCATCGCCCTCGATTTCCAGAACCGCCGCGCCGCCGCCAAGGGCATGCGCCGCACCCTCATCCTCTCCGACATCTACCAGACGGGGCTACCCCCCGCCAGCCTCTACCGCAAGGTGGCCGACATCGTCCTGCACAAGGGCATCGAGCGGCTCATCGGCATCGGCCCTGTCATCTCGGATAACGCCTACCTCTTCAACCTCAAGAAGGAGTTCTACCCCTCGACCGAGAGTTTCCTCGCGCAACTCGACCCGGCCGACTTCCACAACGAGCTGATATTGATCAAGGGGGCCCGTGAGTTCCACTTCGAACTCATCTCCGAAACCCTCGAGCTGAAACAGCACGAGACCATTCTCGAGGTGAACCTCGACGCCATCGTACACAACTACAACCTGTTCAAATCGAAGTTACGCCCCGAGACCAAGGTTATCTGCATGGTCAAAGCCTTCGGCTACGGGGCCGGCTCCTACGAACTGGCCAAGACCCTGCAAGACCGCGGGGCCGACTTCCTGGCCGTGGCCGTGGCCGACGAAGGGGCCGAGCTGCGCAAGGCGGGCATCACCATGCCTATTCTGGTGATGAACCCCGAGATGAGCAGCTTCCGAACCCTCTTCAGCTACTACCTCGAGCCCGAGATTTACAGCTTCGAACTGCTGAAAGCCATCATTGCCGAGGGCGAAAAGCTGGGCTTGGCCGGCTATCCCGTGCACATCAAAATAGACTCGGGCATGCACCGTCTCGGCTTCGAAAAGAAAGACATGCCCCGCGTAGTCGAGATTCTCAACGACCAGACCGTAGTGCTGGCCCGCTCGGTATTCTCGCACTTTGCCGGCAGCGACGAACCCCGCTTCGACGAGTTCTCGCACCAGCAGATCGACACCTTCACCCGCTGTGCCGACTATCTGCAACAGCACTCCAAACACAAGATACTGCGCCACATACTCAACACGGCCGGTATCCTGCGGTTCCCCGAGTACCAGATGGACATGGTGCGCCTGGGCATCGGCCTCTACGGCGTGTCGCCCATTGCAGAGCCCTGCGGACTGGAGACCGTGAGCACCCTGAAGACCACCATTCTGCAAATCAAGTCGCTGCCTGCCGGCGAAACCGTGGGCTACGGCCGCAAAGGCGTGCTCTCCCGCGACTCACGCATCGCCGCCATTCCCATCGGCTATGCCGACGGACTGGACCGTCACCTGAGCAACGGCAAAGGGTGCGTGGTGGTGAACGGCAAACGGGCCCCCATCGTGGGCAACATCTGCATGGATGTGTGCATGATCGACGTGACCGACATCGACTGCCAGCCCGGCGACCGGGTAGAGATATTCGGCGAACAGTTGCCCGTCGACGAGATTGCCGAGACCTTGGGAACCATCCCCTACGAGATACTCACCTCGGTATCGACCCGTGTCAAACGCATTTATTACCGGGAATAGACGAGACCGTTCGTCTACTCCCCCGGCCCTCCTTCCCCCGACGGCCCTGCAGCACCCCTGCGGGGCTGTCTTTATATCCGCCCAAATCCACCTACGCGGCACAGATAGCCCCTCCCAAACAAGAGAACCAACCGCCCTGCCTCCCGCACAAAAAAAAGAGAGCCCGCCGTCAGGCGAGCCCTCTCACAACCGGGAGACCCGAACGGGTCTCTCATTTCTTGATTTCAATCTCTTCTTTCAGGTCAATCTCGTTTTTCTCGGCATCGAAGAACTTATATTCGAGATAAGCGAGCGACTGATTGGGTATCACCTTCATCTGGAAGGTATATTTGCAGCGCCATTTCATCTTCAGCGAGAAGACTCCCTGATTGATGTAAGCAGCTACGAAAGGATGCACGTGTAAAGTGAATTTTCTGATTTTCAACTTGTACACCAAATAATGGATTTTCGACTCCAACAAATCGGTAAAGAGCAAGGAGGGAGGAATAGTGCCTTTGCCGTGGCAAGTCGGACAATCTTCGCTGGTAATGATATCGAGGGCCGGACGTACCCGCTGGCGGGTAATCTGCATCAACCCGAACTTGCTCAAGGGCAAGATATTGTGACGGGCACGGTCGTTGGCCATCAGTTCGCGCATGCGATCATACAGTTTCTGACGATTCTCGGCCTCGTCCATATCGATATAATCGATCACGATAATTCCGCCCATATCGCGCAACCGCAGTTGCCGGGCAATTTCTTCGGCAGCGTTCATGTTTACATCGAGGGCATTGCTCTCCTGGTCGGAGGAGGCTTTGGAGCGGTTGCCACTGTTCACGTCGATTACGTGCAACGCCTCGGTATGCTCGATGATTACATACGCTCCGCTTTTGAAAGATACGGTCTTTCCTAACGAAGATTTAATTTGTTTCGTAATGGCAAAGTTGTCGAAAATCGGTAATTCGCCCTCGTAGAGTTTGACAATATCCTTGCGTTCGGGAGCGATGAGACTCACATAGTTGTGAATCTGCTTGTAGGTCTCCTTGTCATTCACATAGATATTCTCGAACGAAGGGCTGAAAATATCGCGCAGCAGCCCCACGGTACGCCCGGTCTCTTCGTAGACGAGCGAGGGGAGTTGCGCCTTCTGCAACTTCACCAGCATATCTTCCCAACACTTCACCAGAGTCTTGAGCTCGTTGTTCAACTCGGCCACCCGTTTGCCCTCGGCCACCGTGCGCACAATCACCCCGAAGTTGCGGGGCTTGATGCTCTGTATCAACTGGCGCAGGCGCAGCTTCTCCTCGTTCGACTTGATTTTTTGCGATACCGAAACCTTGTCCGAGAAAGGAATCAGCACCAGAAAGCGGCCCGCAAAGGAGATTTCGGCCGTCAATCGCGGGCCCTTCGACGAAATAGGTTCCTTGGCAATCTGTACCAGAACCTCCTGGCCCACCTTCAAGGCATCGTTTATCGTGCCGTCCTTTTCAATATCGGGCAGCAGATTGAACTTGGGGAGCGACAACACCCGCTTGCGGTCGGCAAGCGACTGTTTCAAGAACTTGGCACTCGAGTTGAATTGAGTACCCAAATCGAGATAGTGCAGGAAAGCATCCTTTTCGTAACCTACATCGACAAACGCAGCGTTGAGTCCCGGCATCAGCTTCTTGACCCGACCCAAATAGATGTCGCCCACCGAAAACGATATGTTCCGAGCCTCCTTCTGGAGCTCGACCAACCGTTTGTTCTCGAGCAGTGCAATAGAAATCTCTTTGGGTTGTACATCTACTACAAGTTCGCTGGTCATAATTTGTGATTTATAGATTACTGTTAGTTCGGCGGGGGTACCGGCAGTTTGCAAACCGCCCGGTCTTTCCGCCCAAAAAATTTCAACAAGCCCCTTTCGCACATACGACGAACGGGGCCGATAAAGCAGAAAGAACAAATCCAATGCCTCCTCGAAACGAAACGCATCAAATTTGTTCTTTATGTGCTGTCATTCATTGAGAGCAGACAGACATTATTTCTTCTTATGTCTGTTTTTTCTCAATCTTTTTTTGCGTTTGTGAGTAGCCATCTTGTGGCCTTTTCTTTTCTTTCCACTCGGCATAACGATATGTTTTAAAGATTAGTATTTAATTGTGTTTGTGTCGTGCTTTATTTTACCTCGCCCATGAATGTTTTAGCAGGCTTGAAAGCGGGGATGTTGTGAGCCGGGATGATAATCGTCGTATTTTTGGAAATATTGCGAGCTGTCTTTTGGGCTCTTTTCTTTACGATGAAGCTGCCGAAGCCTCTCAGATATACGTTTTCACCCTTTGCCAAAGAACCTTTTACGGTTTCCATAAATTTTTCAACGGTTTCAAGAACCACAGCTTTTTCGATACCTGTGTTTTTAGAAATTTCGTTTACGATGTCAGCCTTTGTCATTTTTGTATAAATTATAATTATGTACTAATATATTGTTTTTAATTTTTTGGACTGCAAATATATAGCTTTTTGCCCATCTAAAAAAGCAAAAGCCTCTTTTTTTCTCAAATAAACACTTCTTGAGGGAGCCTCTCCGGTTTAGTGGTGCAAATATCGCACTTATTTTTCATTTTCGCTTCATCGTTTACCATTTAATTCTTTCGAATCTGCTGTTTTTCACTCATCAGAGGTTGCGGCAACCGCTGCGAAGCTGCCTTCGGAGAATCAACAGGGAGACAGAAATAGCCAATTTAACTAAATAAAATTAAAAATAAATTCCTACCCTCATATTCCTGCCGCATTCCCATATATATTTTGTATCTTCGACCTGTAATTTTTTAATTCTCACATGGAAATCTTTATCATAGTACTCCTCATTCTTTGTAACGGAGTGCTCTCTATGTCCGAAATCGCCTTGGTTTCGGCCCGAAAAGTCAAACTCGAAAACAGTGCCAAAAAGGGGAGCAAGGCCGCACAGTCGGCCCTGAAACTCTCGCAAGACCCCGACCGATTCCTCTCCACCGTACAAATAGGCATCACCCTCATCGGTATCCTCACCGGTCTCTACTCGGGCGATGCTCTGGCCCAAGACCTGGCCGGCGTATTGGCTCAAAGCCCGGTGCTGGCCCCCTATGCGCTGGTTGTCTCCAAAGCGATTATCGTCATAGCCGTTACCTACCTCACCCTCATCATCGGCGAGCTGGTGCCCAAGCGCATCGGTATGGTTGCAGCCGAGCGGGTTGCCAAAATCGTATCGCGCCCCATGTCGTGGCTCTCGCTCATTGCCGCTCCCTTCGTATGGGTACTCACCAAGAGTACGGCAGGTGTATGCAAGTTTCTGGGTCTCTCGTCGCAGAAGGAGGCTATCACCGAAGACGAAATCAAAGCCATCGTGCGCGAAGGTACCGAGGACGGCAGCGTGCAGGAGGTCGAGCAGGATATTGTCGAACGGGTATTCAACCTGGGCGACCGTAACATCTCGTCGATCATGACCCACCGCAGCGACCTCGTCTGCCTCGACATACAGGACGACAACGCCACCCTCAAGTCGAAAATCATCCACGACCTGCACGCCGTCTACCCCCTCTGTGAGGACAGCCTCGACGACATCATCGGCATCGTGTCGCTGAAGGAACTCTTTGCCAAAATCGACGACCCCACCTTCAACATCAGGGAGGCGGCCGAGACTCCCTACTTCTTGCCCGAGAACATGAGCGTATATACTGCCATGGAACGGCTGCGCAACGAGAACCACCGTTACGGTCTGGTGACCGACGAGTTCGGCAGCATCGAGGGTATCGTCACCATCAGCGACATTCTGGGGGCCCTGGTGGGCTCGGCCTCGGCCGGACCTTCGGCCGACATCGTCACCCGCGAAGACGGCTCGTGCCTTATCGACGGACAGTGCTCGTTCTACGACTTCCTCGACCACTACGACATGACCGACCGCTACCAGGAGTTCAACTACAACACCCTGAGCGGCCTCATCCTCGACCTGCTCCAGCACATCCCCACCGAGGGCGAAAAAATCGAGTGGCTCTGCTTCTCGTTCGAGATTGTCGACATGGACGGGGCACGCATCGACAAGGTACTGGTACACAAACACGAAGAGCCCAAGCCCGAAGAGTAACCGAATCACAATCGCCATACCCACAACCGAGGGGTGAACCGCGGCCTCACACCGGGATTCGCCCCTCGTGTCGTATCCGGGGGGCACCCGACCGACAACACATCCTCGCTACCCCTCCCGACAAACCGGTTTGCGAATGTGCAAAAAAGTCGTACCTTTGCAGCCGAAATTTTTGCAGAACCTGTGAGGCGGACCTGCGTGCGCCTCCCGTGTGCTTGAACACCACGTAAAAAACAAGACCTATGAACCGTACCGTATCTCTGCCCTTTCTCGTGATGGGCATCGTATTTTGTGTGTGCCTCATCTGCTCCAACCTGCTCGAGGTGAAAATGGTTTCGCTCGGAGGCATCACCGCAACCGCCGGACTCATCGTCTTCCCCATCTCCTACATCATCAACGACTGCATCGCCGAGGTGTGGGGTTACCGCAAGGCGCGGCTCATCATCTGGATGGGCTTCCTCATGAATCTGCTGGCGGTCATCTTCATCCAGCTGGCCATCGTCCTGCCCGCCGCCCCCTTCTGGGAAGGCCAGGATGCCTTCGTGGCCACCTTCTCGTCCACCCCACGCATCCTGCTGGCCAGCTTCATCGCATTCCTGGCCGGCTCGTTCCTCAACGCCTATGTGATGAGCAGGATGAAAATCTCGAGCGGAGGCAAACACTTCTCGCTGCGGGCCATCGCCTCGACCGTCGTAGGCGAGAGCGCCGACTCGCTGCTCTTCTTCCCCATCGCCTTCGGCGGGGTAGTCCCGGTCAAGGAGCTGGCCGTGCTCATCGTCACCCAGGCCTGCCTCAAGACCGCCTACGAAATCATCATCCTGCCCGTGACCGTACGGGTGGTGCGCCTGGTCAAGCGCATCGACGGCAGCGACGTGTACGACCGTCAGGTATCGTACAACATCTTCAAGATAAAAGATTTACAATAATTCAATCTTATGGAATCGAAAGAACCTCAACTTACTTTGCTGGGGCATAAGACTACCTATCGGCAAGACTATGCCCCCGAGGTGTTGGAAACCTTCACCAACAAACACCCCGAAAACGACTACTGGGTGCGCTTCAACTGCCCCGAGTTTACCAGCCTCTGTCCCATCACCGGACAGCCCGACTTCGCCACCATACAGATCGACTACATTCCCGGCGAGCGTATGGTCGAGAGCAAGAGCCTCAAGCTCTACCTCTTCAGTTTCCGCAACCACGGAGCCTTTCACGAAGATTGCGTCAACATCATCATGAAAGACCTCATCCGCCTCATGGAGCCCAAATACATCGAGGTAACCGGCTTCTTCACCCCCCGCGGCGGTATCAGCATCTACCCCTACTGCAACTACGGACGCCCCGGCACCGAGTATGAGCAGATGGCTCGCCAACGGTTGCAAAACCACCAGTAACACAAGACCTCCCGCCTGGTCGGGAGTCCCTACCCTGTATACACGTGTAAGCCCTATCGGTTGCCTTTACAGCTCCGACAGGGCCCACACGTTATGAAATTTGACCGGTTGTCCTCCTGCTCTCCAGGACAGCAACTGGTCGTCAAAAAATACTATCTCACCATCTTCCCCACAGGCCTACCGCCAACACAAACCACATAGACGCCACTCGAAAGGCCCGACAGCGATACGACCGTTTCGGCCTCATCCGTAGCACCGGTGGCCACCATACGGCCCGACAGGTCGAACACGCGATAGAGGTCACCGGCAACGGTTCCCCGTATATACAGTGTCTCGCCCGTCATACTCAGCGAGAGGGCCGAGTCGTTTGCGACATTCTGAACCGCCGAAACCGCTACAAACCGATAGCGGGGCGAAATCATCGACGACAGATTGGCGCCGCCATAGAGGCTGTTCATCGCATACCAGCGGTCCTGATAGTTGGCATAAGCCGTGCAGTCGTCTTGGGTACGGCTCTTCGTCGAAACCAACCCGAGCATATTGTCGGCATCGGGTGTAATCTCGGGGAATTCCAGCACCACGAAGAAACTGCCCGTCACCTCTACGGCCGGGAAGAATGCCGTACAGAACTGGCCCACCGAGTTTTCACTCCCGAAGAGTTCGCCCAGGCGCCCCGAGAACGAAGCGACAGCTTCGCCCGGCAGTCCGTCGGGACCCTCGTCATAGATACTCAAAATCAAACTCTTCTCCTGGTTCGCGGCATCCAGAGCATAGAGGTAGGTATAGATGACCACCTCGTCGACCTCGCCCCGGGCATTGTCGGGGAGGGTAAACTTCTCGGCAATCGTCGTGTAATTCGAGTTCAAGCCCAGCATGAAACCATACTCGCTCACCTGATAGGTCGTCAGCTCGTCCGATTTCCGACGGTTGCACACATAGTCCATCACGGCAGGCGACAGGTGCACGACCCCGGTCTCCAGCGTATCGCTGGCCGTCCCGTTCTCATTGGTGGCTGTCACTACACCCTGTTTCACCCCATCGGTGACATACACGACCGAGGCCGAGGCTGCCTGTACCGACGCGGGAGTGGCATCGGTACCGAACTCCCAGCTGTACGAATCGACGTTCTGCCCGGTAGCCCCGTAGTTCAACGGCTCCGAATCGCCCACATAGACCGTGTCGGCCGTAAACGACCAGAGGCCGCCCGTATAATAGGCCTCGACCGACGGCAACTCCACGAGAGGTTCACTCGATACCGTAAAGTCATCGAAGCCGACCGCATTGCCCTGCGTCCCGGCCGGGGTACAATGGTGTATGGCAAAGTAATACTCGCCCGCCGTCTCGGGGGTAAATACCCCTTCTACCTTGGTCCACTCGGTACATATCTCGGCCTGCTCGCCGGTGCGGTCGACCAGGCGCTGCGTCTGCGCGGCTGCCGAAGCCTCGGAGCCCACCGTAATCTCAAACTGGTCGGCCACGCCTTGGTAACCGGGGGCAAAACAATACAAGGCGATGTAATACGGCTTGCCCGCCTCCAGACTCAAGGCCGGCGAAAAGGCCCAGGCATCCCGGGCATTCCCGCGACTGTCGGGACCCGAAACCAGATAATACTTGCCCGAGTGTGCCGTAATTCCGCTCAACGCATTTACCTGTATGGTGAACGCCGCGGTAGCACTCGCGTCGGATACGCTCCAGCCCGCGGGCAAAGCGGTCGACACATCGGGGGTGTCGAAATTCTCGGTATACGGCAGGGTGGCACCCGCCGTCGAATAACAGATGACTTTCGAATCCAACGGACGCTCCCGGAGCAACGTGTTTATCCGGGGCAACTCATACATCGGTTGTGCCGAAACTCCCAGGCTCAACGCCATGGCGAGCCCTGCAAAACAAAACTTATTCATGCGAAAATCCAATTAAATACGAGAGGGGCATGCCTGTGAGAGCATACCCCTCTCTTGCTTAGTTATCTGAAATTATGGAACAAGTATCTTTCCCGAAATTACCCGGTTGCCGGTAAGCAGTCGGACAATATAGACTCCGGACGAGAGGCTGCTCAAATCGATAATCGACTCGTCGCGATAGGTACCCATCGCAACACCCCGACAGTCGTAGAGCGCCACCTCCGTATAGTCGCCCACGATGTGAAGCCGCTCGCCATCGAAGAAGAACGAGGCTGCATCGTTGTTCACATCCTCCACACCCGATACGGTATGAGTGCGCTCCATATCGAAGGCGTAGATGCGCATCAGGGTAGCCGAGAACTCCGGCGGGCAATCGGCCTTCACACCAAAGTAGTAGATGCCGTCGTGAGGAATGCAAACCGTACCCGATACCTCGCTGCGTTCGTCTATCACATCGCCCTCAGCCACCAGCGTGGTATAGGAGTCAGGGGTATCTTTGTCGGCCATGTAGATCTTCAGGTTCTGCCCGTGGTTGCTCGAGGGGTCGTCGATCATGATCATGTAATCCATCGTCACCTTCACCGAATCGCCGGCCGACAAGGCCACCGAGGGAGCCACCAGCAGACCCGGCAGCGCGTTCGACTCCACGTCGTAGTCGTACCAGATATACATCGACTCCATGAAGGTCTCGTCGCCCTCGGTCTGGGCCGACCACTGCTCGATGTTGGAAGCCGGGCTGTAGTGGTACCACTCGTCTTCGTGCGTCAGGAAGTCCGAGCTGTACGGGAGAGTCGTCTGGGCCCCCGTGGCGGGCTTCAGTTCAATATCGTCGAGGTAGAGGCAACCGTTACCCTTGGGCGAATAGCAGTTGATGACGATATAATAGTTACCGTCGGCAGCCACCGTCACCGGTACCAGCAGCTTGGCATAATACTTGTCTTTCACGATTACGCTGTCGTTGTCATACAGCAGCGTGGCCTGAGACATGTCGTCGGGGTCGGTCGTCAAATAGACTCTGAATCTCTGTACATAAGACAGAGGGCTATCCGGCGACGAGGGTTGATTCAACATCGTACGATAGAACATCGAGAACTCATATTCGCCGGCCGGAATCTCTATGCACTGCGACCGGGCCCAGGCATCGACATCGGCACTCATCTGGTCGGTGCAACCCAACAGTCCCGTGCCATCGTAGGCCGAGCCCGAACCCCACTGGGAGTGGGCAATCACCAGAGTGGCCGACGTAGACGAATGCAGACTCCAGTACTGGTCGGTTGCGGTATCTTCGAAATCCTCCTTGTACGGCAGGGTAGCATTGGGCCAATTCTGCAAGGTAGCACTCGGCAGAGCATCGTTGTAGCTGTCGGTATCGGCCGAACTCTTCGCCGAGCAGGTAAAGACGTAGCTTCCCTTGGCCGAAATATCGGCCTTTTGGGTAAAGGTATAGGTGGCCGTGTCGCCCGGAGCCAACGGACCGGCAAACAGTTCCGACACGGAGGTCTCGCTGTTATTGACCGTATACGAGACCTTCACGTTCTCCTGAGGCGAAACACCCGCATTGACGAAGCGCATGGTCACGGCAGCCTCGCTCAAGTTGAACCCGCTCTGGCAGTCGAGCGAAACCGAGGTCATGGCTATATCGTCGGCGGCATCGATACGCACATCGTCGAGAATCACATTGCGGCCCGTACCTTCGTTGTAGAAGGCGAAATAGTAATTGCCGGCCTCGGGTATATCGAAACTGGCATACCCGTAATGATACTGCCCGGCCACATCCAGCGGATAAGAGCACAGGAGCGTAGTCATCTCGTCGGGGTCGTCGCTGCGGCCCATATAGACCTGCAGCGAGCTTTCGCCGGTCGAATAGATGGTTGCGTAGTAGAACGAGATGCGGGCTTTCCCCTGAGGCATCGCGATGGCCGGACTGATGAACCAGTCGTTATGCGTGATGCCGGCATAAGAGTCGATATAGCCTATACCGCTCCCCTCCTTGGGCAAGCCCTTCGTGGCATTCAACACGGGTTCCCAGTAAACCCCGTCCTGGTCGGGGTTATACGACGACCAGTAAATCACGTCGGCCGAGTCGTCGTTGAATCCCATATCGTGCGGGAAGGGACGTGCCGTATACACCTGCACGCGGGTAGAAACGGTATCGTTCGTCAAGTCGCCATCGGCAGCCATGGCCGACCACACTTTCACCACCTTCTCGCCCGGGGTGCTCCAGTCGCACGTAGTTTCAAATACATACTCCTTGCTTTCGTTGGCAGCCAACTGGTCGATCTCGCCCGATACGATTTCACCGTTGTCGACCTGGAAATAGACCGGGATATGGCTTTGTGCCATCTTGCCGCCATTCTTGAACCGGGCCGCAACCGTCACCTGGTTGTTGACCAGCTTGGCCGACAGCTTGGGCGAGGTGATGCGCTCGGCGATAATATCTTCGTAGGGGTCTTTTATCTGGATATTCTTCACGACAACCTGAGCCTCGGTGTTGGCCTGCAAAGCCAGCGAAACCAATCCGGCCTCTTCGATCGAGCAGACAATCGCCGCTTTGGCAAATTCGGTTTCCGATGCCGGCAACTTGTCCGATACACCCACCTCGACATACTCTTTCTTTACGAAATAGCCGGTCTTGATCGACATGGTAAAGTCGAGACTCGACATGTATTCAAATTCGACCCGCACACTCCCGGCCGGCAGCGAGATACAGTTGCTTCTCAACAACGCCGTGTTGCCTTTATACGGTACCGAAACCCAACCTTCGTTCTCGACACTGTATGCCCAATAGGCCGATCGCATGGAGGGTGTACTGGAACTCGAGAAATCGGTCGTGGCATTCTCGGTATTCATCTCATACGGGTACTCAATCGACGGTCTCACCTCAATCTCGGTCGAAAGGGTATCGTTCTCGACATTCAAGTCGTTCGAAACACCATCGACCCAAGCCGTTATCACACTCGTCTCATTTTCTACACACAGAGCTTTCAGGGCAAAGAGATACGTTTTATGTTCGCCGGAAAGCAACGGCTCCGTCACTACCTCCGAAACCACGTCGCCATCGCCTACCCGATAGTTCAGCCGATACGAGGTGACCGACAAACCGGTATTGACAACTTCGACTTGGACAGGGTGTTCCGTATCGCAGGATGTGCCCAACCCCTCTACCACGTAGATAGCCATGTCGGCACCCGGATTTCCATCGATGTTCACATCGTCTACATAGGTCAAATTGGAAACAAAAGAGTATCCTCCGTGACCTCTTTCATGGAATGCCACATAGATAGACTTGCCGGCATACTTCGACAGGTCGAACACATAGGCGCCCCACGGCAATAAATTCTGCGGCGAGATGCACATCAGGGTATCGGTAAAATTGACTCTTGCCGTATCGGACTGGGAAACAAGCACCTCAAACGCCCGCTCTTCGGACTCAATACCGGATGCCCAATTGGCACCCAACATGAAGTGCAAATACTCTCCCGCTTTGATTTCGACTTGAGGGGTCACCAGCCACGAGTCGGTCTCCAGTCCTTCGCCGAAACCACCCGACCTGGAATAGGCAGCATAGCCGCCGGTGGTGTATCCCAATACAAACGGATCGATATCTGCGGTCGAACTCCATCGAGGATAATCGTTCAGCGTACTCGGTATGCAAGTCGTTGTCCAACCCTCTGGAGGGAATGTTCCACCATCGAAAGTCTCGTGCAATTCGGCAAACCCAAGGTTTACATTCAATAGCACAAGTAAAACAATCAGTAAACTCTTTTTCATAAAAACAACCATTAAATAAACAAAAACCAAATAGAGGTAATCAGTGTGACAAATTCTCCAATCTGTCGGTCTTTTTACAAATGAAGACAAAAACTGATAAACCATAAAGTTTTATCCCCCCAGCCAACTACTGCAAATTAAATTCGATTCGATAAAACACTACGGCACAATACTGCATTTATATAATAATCAGTTGTTTATATATCCATTTAAAATAGATTCGCGCGTAATAAAAAAGCATACTGGAGTTCAAGGGCGATAAAAATTCATTTTCCACACAGCAATGAAAATAATAAATTATAAATATTTCGTATCTTTGTCATACACATTCAAAGTGCTACGATCATGAAAGAACCCTATCGAAAACCTCTTCCCCTGAAAATTATCTTATGCGGAGTTCTATTCATAGGTCTTGCCTCCAACTACTGCCTGGCTCGAAACTACTCATCCAACCTGAAACAGTTTCTCCAAGAGACCCAACAAATATATACAGTCGGAAACCTCAAAGACAAGAGCCATGCCTCTCAGAACCAAGCCTATATCGACTCAACAACACACCTGTTGCAAACGGCATCGCTCCCCGACTCGACTGCGATAGCCACCCTGTACGACATGGCGGTCAAGCTCAGTGAGAGCCGACTTTACAACCCCACCATCGAATACACCAAACTGGCCCGGCGCTTCCTGCAGGAGAACTTTTCCGACGGGCTCGACAAGGAGAAGGCCATCGTCAATCTGGCTCTTATCCAGGCTTCGGCCTATCAGTCGTTGGGCATGTCGACCCCGGCCATCAACATCTACTTCAACACCCTCGAAGAGACCAAAAAGTATCGCATGGACGATATGACGGCCATCATCTACAACAACCTGGGCAGCACGTTTCAGCATCAAAAAGAGTATGCTCAAGCCGATACCTTTTTCAACAAGGCGATACAACTCAACGAGGCTCATAAAGACAAGCAGAAACTGTTTGTCAACTACAACAACCTGGCTATCACCTACGCCAAACAGCAAAATCACGACAAGGCCTTGGAATACGCCTTCCTGGCCATACACCAGCTCGATGCCGAGAAGGACAAAGACATGATTATGCTCATGCAACAGAGCATTGCCTCGATCTATCTCAATCGCAACGAACCGCTGCTGGCTCTGAAAATCATACAAGAGGTGGAGAAATACCAGCTTCAAAAGGGGCAAAGTCCCTTTCTCATCTATACCTACCGGCTGCTGGCTCAAATATACCTGCAGCTCAACCGCACCGACGCGGCACTGGAGGCCCTGCAAAAGGCGAAACAACAAGCCGACCTCTGCCACAACGACAAGGAACTGGTTCCCCTGCTGAACCTGTTTGCCAAAATCTATGCCGAGAAAAACGAATATGCCAACGCCTACCGCAACCTGGCCCGGGCCGTATCGATCAAAGATTCCCTGTCCGACATCGAGAACCGACACCAGGTTACCGATATTGAAGAGATGTATCTGGCCGGGCAGGAGCGCAACCGGCAAGAGGCAATGGCGGCCGAGCAGGCGCGAGAAAGAAATATTATCGTCTACACGCTGTTGGGAATCATTATCGCCGTGATGGTGGTCGTTCTGCTCCGTTACCGAACCAACTTGGCACACAAACGAGCCGACAAAGAGGCTTCGATACAAAAGACTCACCAACAGTTCAAGAGCGAATTGCAACAGAAAGAGGGCGAAAAGGAGCAGTTGGAAGAGCAGATTGCCATCCAGGACGAACAGTTGATGCAACTGAAAAAAGAGCTGACCTCGCTCTCGATTCAATCGGTACAGAACGAAAACTACATCGAGAAACTAAACGAAGAGATGAAGAGACTCCTACTCGAAATCAATGTCAAGGAGACCGAAAAACGGAAACACATCAAAGAGATTATCTCGAAAATCAATCAATACAACACCCAAAGCAGCTGGGAGGAGTTCCGCTACCGATTTGAAAACGTACAAGACTCGTTCTTCCAAAAGCTGTCGGCTCAATACCCCGACTTGACCACCAACGACCAGCACCTCTGTGCCCTGCTGAGGCTGGGCCTCTCGACCAAGGAGATTGCCGCCATCACCTTCAAGGAGGTGCGCAGCATCGAATCGGGCCGAAACCGGTTGCGCAAAAAGCTGGGACTCTCCGAAAAAGAGGACCTGGTCAAATTCCTGACCCGGTTTTAATCTTGCGGCTATTCACACACCCTCCTCGCACAGGCGTCCCTGCCAGGTATCGCGTTCGCGCATGCGACGCAACAGACGGGCGGTAAACTCGTGGTTCTTGAGCCCCCAGTTGGGGGCAATGAGCAGCGAGGCAGGCGACTGCGACACAAACCGCTCGATGGCGATGCGGGGCGACAGAAGTTCGGCAAAGTCGATAGCCAGGTCTATGTACTCGTCGACCGCATAGAGGTGGAAATCCTGCGGCCGCTCCTCATACTCGCGAGCCATGCGGGTGTGCCTGATGAGCTGCAGCTGGTGCAGCTTGAGGGTATCGAGAGGCAACTGCGACATGCGGCGGGCATGGTCGAGCATCTGTGCCCGGGTCTCGCCCGGCAATCCCAGTATCAGGTGGGCACCCACAAGCACCCCGGCAGACGCAGTGCGACGAATGGCATCGGCCGAGGCGGCAAAGTCGTGTCCGCGGTTGATGCGTCGCAGGGTCTCGTCGCAGGTACTCTCCACCCCATACTCCACCAGCACGAAGGTGCGGTGCGACAGCTCGGCCAGATAGGCGAGCAGGTCGTCGGGCATGCAGTCGGGGCGCGTACCGATGATAATGCCCACCACACCGGGGTGAGCCAGCGCCTCCTCGTACTTGCGTTTCAGCTCCTCAAGTTCTCCATACGTATTGGTATAGGCCTGGAAATAGGCCAGATAGCGCATATCGGGATATTTACGGGCAAAAAAGGCGATACCCTCGTCGATCTGGCAGGTAATGCTCTTGCCCGTATGGCAATAGTCGGGGCTGAAAGTCTGGTTGTTGCAATAGGTGCACCCCCCTACCCCGATAGTGCCGTCGCGGTTGGGGCAGGTAAAGCCGGCATGCAACGAGATTTTCTGCACCTTGCCGTCGAAGCGAGAGCCCAGGAAATCGGCAAAATCGCGATAGCGCTTCCGCTCCATCATCCTCAATGCCCGAAACGGTTATAAAACTCGGTCACGGCCACGATACCCTTCTCGTACATCTCCATGAGGAAGTTCTCGTTGGGCGAGTGGGTGGCGTCCGACTCCAGGCCGAAGCCCATCAAGACCGATTTCACGCCCAGCACCTTCTCGAAGGTGGCGATAATGGGGATACTGCCTCCGCGACGCACGGCCAGCGGCTGTTTGCCGAAAGCCAGCGTATAGCCCTGCTCGGCAGCCTTGTAGGCCGGCAGGTCGATGGGACATACATAGCTCTCGCCACCGTGCATGGGAGTAACCTTCACCTTCACGCTGCGGGGAGCCACCGACTCGATATAGTCGATAAACATCTGCGAAATCTTCTCGTGGTTCTGGTGGGGTACCAGGCGGCACGACACCTTGGCATAGGCTTTCGAGGGGAGCACCGTCTTGGCACCCTCGCCCGTATAGCCGCCCCAGATACCGCAAATATCGAACGTGGGGCGAATGGCCGTACGCTCCAGCGGAGAGAATCCAACCTCACCGGCCAGCTCTTCGACATCGATAGCCTGCTTGTATTTCGTCTCGTCGTAAGGCACGGCACCCAGCATGGCCCGCTCCTCGGCCGAGACATTCTCTACATCGTCGTAGAAGTGCGGGATAACGATACGCCCGTTGCCGTCGACCACCCCGGCCAGCATCTTGCACAACTCGTTGATGGGGTTGGCCACCGTACCGCCGAAGATACCCGAATGCAGGTCGCGGTTGGGACCGGTCACCTCGATTTCCCAATAGGCCAGACCGCGCAACCCCGTCGTAATCGACGGCGTTTCGAGCCCCACCATGCTGGTGTCGGAGACCAGAATCACGTCGCACCGTAACAGGTCGAGGTGCGTTTTGCAAAACTCCTCGACACCGGGCGAGCCAATCTCTTCGCCACCCTCGATCAGGAACTTCACGTTGCAACGCAGCAACCCTTCGCGCACGGCAATCTCGAAGGCCTTCAGCTGAATGAAGCCCTGCCCCTTGTCGTCGTCGGCACCACGGCCCCACAGGCGCCCCTCCTTGATGACCGGCTCGAAAGGCTCGGTGTGCCACAACTCCAGCGGCTCGACGGGCATCACGTCGTAGTGGGCATAGACCAGCACCGTGGGATAAGACGGGTCGACCAACTTCTCGGCAAAGACCACCGGCGAGGCCGACGTAGGCATCACCTCGGCCCGGTCGGCACCGGCTTCGAGCAGCAACTCGCGCCACCGCTCGGCGCAGCGCAGCATGTCGTCCTTATGTTCGGGCAAAGCGCTTATCGAAGGGATGCGCAACAACGAAAACAGCTCGTCGAAGAAGCGATCGCGATGATCGGCTATATACTTTCGTGTATCCATATCGGTTATGTTTTTTATAGTTTATGACTTTGTGCCAACAGATAGTAATCGAGCATCACCATGGCCGCCATGGCCTCGACCACGGGCACGGCCCGCGGCAGCACGCAAGGGTCGTGACGCCCCTTGGCCTTCAACACCGTGGGGTTTCCCTGCACGTCGACCGTCTCGATGTCGCGCAACAAGGTAGCCACCGGCTTGAATGCCACCCTGAAGTAAATATCCTCGCCGTTGGAGATACCCCCCTGGATACCCCCCGAGTAATTGGTGCGCGTGGCGATGTGGCCGTCGTGCGACTCGAACACGTCGTTCACCTGCGAACCCCGGCATTTCGCCCCGGCGAAACCCATGCCATACTCAAACCCCTTGGCGGCATTGATGCTGAGCATGGCACTGCCCAGAGCAGCGTGCAGCTTGTTGAAAACCGGCTCGCCCAGCCCCACGGGCACATGACGGATAACCCCGGTGATGACTCCGCCCACGGTATCGCCCTGCGACTTCACCTCGGCAATCAGCTGCTCCATCTGCCGAGCCATCCCGGCATCGGGGCAACGCACGGCATTCCGTTCAATCTCGGCCGGGTCGTAATCGCGATAGTCGCCAGACAGCGACAGCTCGCCCACCTGCGAGGTATAGGCCCACAACTCGATACCCAACTGCTTGAGCACCAACTTGGCCAGAGCCCCGGCCACACAGCGGGCTATCGTCTCGCGGGCCGACGAGCGGCCTCCGCCCCGGTGGTCGCGCACCCCATACTTGCGGGTATAGGTATAATCGGCATGCGAGGGGCGGAAGAGCTCCCGCATGTTGTCATAGTCGGAGGAGTGCTGATTCTCGTTCCACACCACAAACCCGATAGGGGCACCGGTGGTCTTGCCCTCGAAGATTCCCGACAGGAATTCGACCCGGTCGCTCTCCCGGCGGGGAGTCACCAGAGCCGACTGTCCCGGACGACGCCGGTCGAGCTCATGCTGTATAAAATCCATATCGACTGATATACCGGCAGGCATACCGTCGACAACGCCCCCGATGGCCGGGCCGTGCGACTCGCCGAACGAGGTGAGCGTGAAAAGATTTCCTATCGTATTCATCTATCCGTCTATGCTGGTTATACATATATACTAAACAAAGTTACTACAAAAAAGTGGAATACGGAAGAATGAAGTAATAGAATTGATTT